>CAZLOP010000032.1:0-9112 GCA_964561205.1 uncultured Clostridium sp.
TACTCCAACATATATATCTCCCTGTGTTCTGTTTGAAATATCCTGGTATATATTTAAATTTTCCATACTATTTTCCTCCCAATATTCTTTTTACCAATACATATATATTCTTTAATAAAAAAAAAATGCATAAGCTTTTACAGCCTATGCATTTTTTAATATGAATTTAATATTTTTGTTAAAGTAATCATATTTTATAATAATATTTCTACTATGTTTTTATCATCTAATTGATTTTTCTTCAAAAACTGCAGAATTTCTTTAAATACATTTTCTCTATGTCCAAGTTCCTTTGTTGTTACCTGAATTACTTTTACTATATCCGCTTCATTTATACATCCTTTATTCATATAAATTTTAAATAAACAAAGCTTTATAAATGCCATTTTAAATAAGAGTATAATATAGTCATCATACATTATGTCACTTTGTTGAAGAGGGAATAACTCAGAAAACATACTTGCTGATATATAATTGTTAAATATATATTCATACTTATGTAGTATCTTATTTTGAAATTTTTGATAAATTTCAAAATACTTCTCACCATGATTAATTATTCCATTCTTAATATTAAAACTATACATTTGTTCAACATTAAATAATATTGTTTTAAATTCTTTTCCCATATCTCCTATGTTCCAAAAAATCTCTTTAAATATTGTTTTAATAAAAGATAACTGCATCATATAATAAAATTTATTATCATTCTTTTTATATATGTATATTGTCTCATCATAACTTTTTATTAACCCTGATGCATAATCTTTTTCATAACATATAATATTACCTGATTTCTGTATAAAAATACCTAAAGTGTATAATCTGTCATTTAATTTTTTTTCTTCTCTGTTAATTATCCTAATACTTTTTTCTCTTATTTCATTTAAATATTGATAATTGCTTCCTATATCAATATTATTTAAATCAATATTTTCCTGTAAACTTTTCTCATAATATTTATTGTTTTCTTCAAATCTTTCTCTTAAAATTACTTTTTCATTATTTAGTAAAACAATTCCTGCAGCTTCTATACATGATAAATCCAATGATATTTCATATACATCATTGATTTTATTTATTATTCTAGGATAATTTCTACAGACACTGCTTAAAAATTGTATTCCATAAATGTTTTGAATACTGCATAGCCCTTGTGAATTTAAAAAAGGACATTTATCTTTCATCTTTATTGTTCCATAAGTAAAATTATCTTCAGATTTATTATTAATTACTATATTATCAATTAAGAAACTCTTTATTTTTTTATCTTCAATATTTTCATATTTTTTATATGTATCTTTATCAATGTATATTTTCCAATTTTGACAACAGTTATCAATACAGGCACTTCCTGTACATTTAAACTTATTTATATACGAAGGATACTTAATTAAAATTCTGCTCATTATTTATCTTCCTGCTTTCAGTCATTCATATACTATTTTTTATCAATTGAAAAAGAAGCTGCTAAAGAATAATTGCTTCCTCCTTATTAGTAACATCCACAATAACTCCACCTTTTAGCATTATAGCTAAATCTTTATTTATTGATTCTCTTTCCATGTTTTGAAAGCCCTTTTTAATTATTTTATATATAATATTAGGTTTTTTAACATGCCAAATGTACCCATACAATACAATAAATAGTATTAAAAGCCATAAAACTCTATGGTAAAGTTACATACATTAATATAGAAAATATACTGTATAAAATTACAATAACTTTTATAATTCCACTTAAACCTGCTCCATATTGATTTATCACTTTTAAAAAATTATCTGCAGTCTGCTTTTCTTTTAATGCTGAATACATATTGCCAATAAATATACTTCCCAAAACAGCCATTACTGCAATATATCTAAAATCCATTGAACAGCCAAAAGGATATGACATATTAAATCTTATACTGGATAAATATATACCTGCAAAAAGTACAAAAAATCCTATACTAACCATTTTATTATCTTTATATTCAAAATAAGCATACAATGCAGCTATAATACATAAAAATGCAAGAATCATAACTAATAAAAGAAGCATAATAGGAATTAATCCCTGTTTTTTTAAATCAAATTCTCCAAATGTCATTGTTTTTATAAGATATGCTGGATAATTATAATCGTCCATTGGCTTTGCATATGGAGTTTTAAATAAATTTTTAAAAGAAACAACTATAAACCTTGAAAATATTGAGTGATTACCACAATATATATCTGAATTTACATCAAGCGGCAGTACATAAGTAAACTTCTGTTTAAAAAGAATATAATTTCTTATTGAATACCACAGTCCTAAAGGAAAACTAATAATAGAAAATACACTTAATTTTAAAATCATCTGTTTTAGATTATTATTTCTATAATGAAAATATATGTGCTTAATCATTATTACAGCTGTAAATACTGCAATAAGTCCACAGGATATTTTAGTCATTAAAGCAAAACCATAAATAAATGCAAGGCTTATAATATTTTCCCATGACTGTTCTTTGTTATACTTAACAGTATACAAAATGGCAATTGCCATAAAAAAAGCTGCTAAAGCATCACAATTTATTCTTCCTCCCATAAGATAAAAATTAGGAAGAAATGCAGCTATTATAACTGCTATTTTTTTAGAAGCTTCTTTCATTTCAATTTCTTCAAACAACTCCCCGCATACAAATAAAATTTCACATGAAGCAAAACATGAAACTATTTTAGCTGCATCTGCAAAATAAAAGGAATCGGTTCTTCCTAAAATACCATTTACAATAATTGAAACTATTGACCCACACAAATAAAAGAAAGGCTGCTGATAAAATTGGATTTCATTTGTGTTAGGCAGCATGTGTCTTTCAATGATATTTAAAAGATAGGCAGCATGTCCATATGAATCTGCACTTATTTCCCAAACATCATGCCCCCTTATATTGCAGGGTGTATAAATCATGTACCCAATACGCATTATACATCCCATTATTATTACACAGTTTATAAAATCCTGTGATTCAAATTTATTTTTATTATATTTAAGACTAAATATAAACATAGTACAAAAAATAGAACTGAGCATAATTCTTTGTATTAAAACAATATTGTTTTCAATGTTTAATTTGTTAATTATGATATATATTGCAGCTATTATTGTAATTAACAATACGTATTGTTTTAAACTTTTATTTTTCCTAATTAAATTCAAAATAACTTCTCCTTTTTTATTTTTTATGATTATTGTAATATTAACTCTCCTGTATTAAAATATTATTATCATTATTTTACCAAAAAAACTATTAATTTTCATTACATTTGGAGGTTTATTTTAATGTCTGGAATTTATTTTTTCTGCATATTGATATTTTTTTGTTTCTTTCTGAATGGATATAAAAAGTTTTCTTTGAATTCTTTATGTCAGTATAAAAAATTTGTAATAATATGTGCATTAATAATTCACATACTCTTTATTGCTTTATATAAAAAAGTTACATATATTACTGCCATAAATTTTATATTTAATTTCTTTTCTGCCTTTATAATATATAAATTTTCTCATAAATATTTATCTGAGAAAAAAGCAGTTATGTGTTGTGCTTTTTTTATTTTAAATCCAGTTTTTATAATATATTGTTCTACATGGACAAGTTTTTATAGTGTATATATTTTTTCAATAATTTTAATGATATTTTTATATAATAATCAAAAATTATTTCTAGGACACATAGTATTTATAACGTGCTTATTTTTCTATCCATTTGCTATTTTTTTATATCCTGTCACATTGATTGCACAACTTAAAATTTGTAAAACTAACAATCTAATGAAAAATTCTCAAACACAAAAAAATTATGAATTTTTTATTTTTAATTTAATTTCATATGTATTTATGAGCATATCAGCTTTTCTTATCCTTAAGTTCAAACTGCTTGATTCCTTAATGAATTATCCCTTTATGTCTTGTAATGCCTTTAACTTCTGGACAGCTTTAAGTCATAACTGGACTAGTTTATATGACCAATCATTTATTAATTATTATTTTAATATAAACTCAGCTGTATTATTGGGTTCTACAGTTATTGTTCTTTTATTATTAAAAAAATTAAAACATAAACAGAACTCTTTCTTACTTCTAAGCTTGATTTATACTATTTTAATTTATAATTTTGCACTAATGATACACGAAGACTTTTTTGGACCTGTTCTTATAATTTTATTAATATTATTTATTGTGACTAATTCAAAAATTTCTTATTTATTTTATGCAGGTTTTTCAGTTCTGCATTTTATGAATTTATGTTATTCTTTATCTCTATATAAACCAAAAAACTTTGATGTAAATATGCCTTTTGCTATTATTTTATCATTTACTTCCGTGCTTTTATCAATTTTCTGTATTTATTATCTTTATAAAAATTCAGATTTATGGTCATTTGTTGTAAAACCTTATGAAACATTAACAGATGATGAAGCAGAAGATTTTTTCAATTATGATTTTATGCCTTCCTTAAAAATAAAATATACAAAATATGATTTTATAATTATGACTGTATTTACAATACTTTTTGCAATAATAGCTTTTTTTAGACTAGGAAACCATTTTGCTCCACAAACTTCATATGAACTTTATAAAGATAAAAATCAGATTATACTTAATTTGGGCAGTGAAACTAATGTAGACCACTTATCCATATTTACAGGAGAAATTGGACGCGTTAATATTAAACTCTCTTTACTTGACAATACTAATAACTGCTGGTATGAATTAAATCCTGAACATAAGCTTTCTTCAGAATTTAACTGGAATGATATTAAAATAAATAATAATGTACAATTTATACAAATCCAACCATTAAGCAGTAAAGTTGTTCTCAGAGAAATAGCAGTATGTGATAAAAATAACAATATTATAGTTCCAATAAACAACAACGAGTATACAAAACTTTTTGATGAACAAAATATGCATCCTAAAACTAATAATTATTTATTTGGAACAATGTTTGATGAGGTCTATTATACACGAACAATATATGAATTTATTAATGGACTTAAAACCTATGAAATAACCCATCCACCACTTGGTAAAATTATTATGACTATTGGTGTAAAAGTTTTTGGGCTAAATCCTTTTGGATGGAGATTTATGTCTGTAATATTTGGAATTTTTATGATTCCACTAATGTATATTTTTTCCAAAAGAATGTTTAAAAACAGTTTTATTCCTGCTGTAACTACTTTTTTATTATGTTTTGATTTTATGCATTTTACCCTTTCAAGAATCTGCACAATTGATGTATTTGTAGCATTTTTTATATTACTAATGTACTATTTTATGTATTATTATGTTACTTTAAATTTTAATGAGATTCCTTTGAAAAAAACTCTTACTCCATTACTTTTATGCGGAATAAGTACTGCACTGGCTATAAGCACAAAATGGACTGGTTTTTATGCTGCCAGCGGCATTTGTATAATATTTTTTGCTTCACTATATTTAAGATATAGTGAATATAAAAAGCAGCTTATCCCATCCTTAACAACAGATGATTATTATACAAATTCATTTAAAACAATAAATAAAAATACCATAAAAACATTATTATTCTGCATTTTATCCTTTGTACTAATACCAGTAAGTATTTATATACTTTCATATAAACCAGTTATTTTATCTAATAATACCAGCAGCCTTTTTATTAAGGTTTATGATAATTTAAAATACATGTTCACATACCACACTCATATTAATGGAACTCATCCATTCAGCTCACACTGGTATGAATGGCCTCTAATAAAAAGACCTCTTTGGGATTCAATTGCACGTTTTAATGAAACACAAACATGTTCATCTATATCAACTTTTGGTAATCCTATAATATGGTGGATAGGCATTTTGTGTATAATATACAATTTTTATTTAATGGTAAAAGAAAAAGACAGAAAAGCAGCATTTTTATCTGTTTCCTATCTTGCTCAGCTTATACCATGGATGTTTGTAAGCAGATATATATTAATTTATCATTACTTTCCATGCTCATTGTTTCAAATACTTATTATAGGATATACCATTGAAAAATTATGTTTTAGATTTTCAGTTAAAAAAATTAAAAAATTAAGCCTTATATACTGCATTTTAGTGTTCCTTGCTTTTGCAGCATTTTATCCTGTCATTTCAGGATATCCTGTAAGCAAAAATTATGTTAATACTTATCTTGAATTACGTGAAACTTGGATTTTTGAATAAAATATATTTTTGTTATCCTTGTTAATTTTTTTACAAGATTAACAAGGATAGCTGCACATAAAAATACGCAGATATCTATTACAACTCTAATAAATGCTGAATAAAATTGATGTCCTTCAATAGTCCAAATTTTTCTCCATAAAAAATCATAATAGTGAATGAAAAAAATATATAATGAATTTCTTCCCAAATAACATATTGGTTTTATTATTTTTTTTAGATACATATATAATAACACACTAATCTCACAAACAAATAATGTACCTGCTACTGAAGTGATATAACAAATAGGAAAAAGTGTATATCTTCTCATTGCAAGTTCCATATATGTCCAATCTTTATAGTCTGGAAATGTAATTGCTAAAGTCATAATAAACACTTGTGCCCATAATATCATTTTTCTAAAAGGTTTAACAGTTACTTTATATTTTTTCAGTTTATATCCAATATAAAAAAATGGTATTACTGCTAATGTTATATCTAAAGAAAATGGAAGCCATTGTATTTTTCCTAACATAATACCTATAAAAGATATAATGCAGCATACTATGAATAATTGATTTTCTTCAAATACAAGATGCAAATAATCAAATATTATTCTGCCTGTAAACAAAACAAAAAAGAACCATAGCATTCCCATTGGAATAACATCATTTCCATTAAAGGAAACTTTTACCCCGCTAGCAAAAATAAAAGTATATAGCTTTTCCTTCCAAAAATTCAGATTAAATAGCAAAGCATGTTGTTTATATATATCTATTAATATATATATATAATATAAGCAGTCAATGCAGGAATTATTAATTTTTTATATCCTCTTTGTATTTTATTAATAAACTGATTACCATCCTTAGAATTCTTAAAAGTAATACTACTAAGAATAAAAAATAATGGCATATGAAAAGAAAAAATAATTCCCCTTAATCCACTACCATATACATTATAATATACTGTATGACCTATTATGACTAATAAAATACCAATGCATTTTGCTATATCAATCCATTCTATTCGATTATTCAAATCTTCTGTTTTTTCCATAATCATTTATCAACACCTTACATTACTTTTTAGTTTCATGATATTCTTCTTCACTGTTTACTGCCCAAATATTAGACTTATCTTCTATTCCATTTATTATATTATTTACAGCTTCAAAAGCTGTAAGCATTGAATGATCCATATTATTATATCTGTGCTGTCCGTTTCTGCCTACACAGTACAGATTATTAATAGAATTCAAATACTCCTTAACTTTATTGAAATCTTTATATGTGCCAAAATAAGCTGGATAGGCCTTCTTTATTTTATATCTTACACTGTCTATTACATCATCTTCATTAATTATATCCAGCTTAACCAGTTCATCAACTGCAAATTTTATAAATTCACTTTCATCCATACTCCAAAGTTCATCACCTTCATTAACAAAATATTCAAGACCTATCCATACTGTATTTTCAAAATCTTTTACCAGATACGGCGACCAGTTGTTAAAAATCTGAAGACGTCCCACTTTAACATCTCTTTCCTGAATATATATCCAGGTATCAGGAACAATATTATTTACTGTTTTTAGTTTTGTTTTATTTTTAAGTTTCAGTTTCTTTAAAAGAATTCCTGCTGTTATAAAATCTCTATACGGAAGATTCTGTGCTATATATTTTATATTATTATCCTTACATTCCATGGCATTAACAAGGTCTTTTACTGCCATCGATGAAATAAAATAATCACCTTCTACTATTTCTCTGCCTGTTTCTGCATTTTCCGTTACTATAGCTTTAATCACATTATTTTCAATTTTCATTTTAGTTACATTAGTATTTAAAATTATTTTTCCTCCAAGTTTTTCTATTTCTTCTCCTGCTTTTTCCCACAACTGGCCTGGTCCATATTTAGGATATATAAAACTTTCAATAAGTGATGTTTCACTATTTTTATCAATTCCTTTTATGTTTTTCCTATTAAATAATTTATTTAATGCATCAAACAATACTTTTGATAATGAAAGGCTTTTTATTCTTTGAGCCCCCCATCCTGCATCAATTTGTGAAGGATGCCTGCCCCATACCTTTTTAGTATAATCTTCAAAAAACATTTCATATAAAGGCTTTCCAAATCTGTTAATCATAAAATCTTCTAATGATATTTCTTTTCTGTTATTAATTTTTGCATATAAAAAACCAAATCCTGCTTTTACAGTTCTAATTAAGCCCATATTTATAAAAGTCTCAGGTTTTATCTGTAGTGGATAATCAAAAAATTTTCTAAGAAATAATATTCGTGATATTCTTCTTCTTAATAAAAATACATCCTCACATGCTTCAGGATCAGGACCATTTTCATTTAAATTTTTATTGTTATTTAATATAATATCATCCTTTGATGGTTTTCCCTGTAACTTTAAAATATCAGTCCACCATTTTACTATATTATCATCTTTAGAAAAGAAGCGATGTCCGCCAATATCTATACAATTTCCATTATGCTTTAATGTACGGGATATTCCACCAACTGTATTTTCTGCTTCTATAATAGTAACATCATACATATTACTTCTTCTTAAAAATTCAAGCCCCGCAGTTAATCCTGCTGCACCTGCCCCTATTATTACAATACGTTTTTTATGTGTCATAAATATTCCCCATTTCATTAATTACAGTCTAAATTAACAATAAAAGGGTTTTCAATTATTTTTCATCTAATTGAAACCCTATTCTTTATTGTTTATACTAGGTTATTAAGATTTTACTTAATGCCATATATTTTTATAAATGTTATAATTTGTATTCTCATTGTGTTACTATTATTACTCTGTTGCTGCTGGTGCCTCTTCTGTTGCTGCTGGTGCCTCTTCTGTTGCTGCTGGTGCCTCTTCTGTTGCTGCTG
>CAZLOP010000032.1:9212-10280 GCA_964561205.1 uncultured Clostridium sp.
GTGCTTCTGCTGTTCCTGCTGGTGCCTCTGTTGTTGCTACTGGTGCTTCACTTGTTGCTGGTGCTTCACTTGTTGCTGGTGCCTGTGAAGTAACTGGCGCTTTTGATGAACCAGAACTACTGCTGGAAGATGAACTTGAAGATGATCTCTTTTTCTTTCCAGTACTGCTGCTTTCTTTAGATTCTGTAGAATTTTGTGAAGCTGGAAGTAAACTTATAGTTCCATCATTATTTGTAATTACAGTTAATGCTTTATCTTCATTTTCTGGTGTAAATGGAAGTTCTCCTTCAGCTGTTATTACTTTAACTTCTCCATTATCAGCAACCTTTATTGCTTTACTTCTTGGTCTTACTGTAGTACTGAAACTGCCAGACTTATCAAGCTTTGCTGAAATAGCTCCAGTTTCACTGTTGTAAACACTATTTAATGCAAATGTTTTTACTAAACCATCAACAGATACAGTATATGTTAACAATGCATTTATTAAGTTCTTATCCATATTTTTACCGCCAGCTAAACTAATACATAAAGTTTTTGGCAGACCATTAACATAGCCTTCTTTTAAAGAAGTTGTTATACTATATTGAGATGGATCAATTCCTTCAATGGTAACATTCATATTATCATCAACATTTATTCTTACTTTGCTAAGATCAACACCATCCTTAAAAACAATATTAACTTTACTTTTAGTATCATTTATTTCTGCTAATTTTTGAGGATCATTATCCTGGCTTACAATCTTTGATTGTAATACATCTGCAACATTAGTAGCTTCTGCCTGAACTTTACTTTCCTTAAATATTGGCATATTACTTACAGGAACTAATAAAGTCATTAATGTTGCTGCAGCCAATAGCACAGTTATTTTTTTACTCTTCATAAATATCACTCCAATTTATATATAATTTTGGTACTTGAAACCCCTAAGCACTTATAATTATAACAAAAAATTCAACTTGATTCCTGTCCTTTGTCATGAAGTGCATTTTTTTGCTTCGAATGTAAAAATGATACAAAAAGCATCTGTTTCTCCAGTCTGATTATTTTTGAATTTTACATATGTAT
>CAZLOP010000033.1:0-5568 GCA_964561205.1 uncultured Clostridium sp.
GATTACATAACCCAACTGTTTTATCCCATCCTCCATATTTTATTGCTGCTTCTGTAACCATCCCTGATGGATTAGTAAAATTAACAAGCCATGCATCAGGACATAATTCTCTCATATCATCAATAATATCCAGAATAACAGGAATTGTTCTAAATGCTTTCAGCATTCCACCTGCTCCATTTGTTTCCTGACCAATTATTCCATGGCTTAATGGAATTCTTTCATCTTTAATTCTTGCATCTAAAAGACCAACTCGAAACTGAGTAGTAACAAAGTCAGCACCTTTAAGTGCCCTTCTTCTGTCTAAAGTTAAATAAATTTTCCAGTCAAGACCTGCTGCCTTAACCATTCTCTGAGCCATAGCCCCTACTATTTCTAATTTTTCTTTTCCTTCTTCAATATCCACTAAATGAATTTCTTTTATTGGAAGTTCATCTTTTCTTTTTATAAAACCTTCAATTAATTCAGGAGTATAACTGGAACCGCCGCCTATTGTAACAATTTTTATTTTCTTATTTATCACTATAAACACCCTTTCTTTATTTCGCTTTTGATTACCTTTACATTATCATAATTTTTTTATTAACAGTATATTTTTAGGGTTTTTAGTAACGTGCTTATTACAAATGTTATTTGTTTCTATTTAAAACAGTGTGTTTTAAATAAAATTAAGAGCTAAAAACTAAGAACTAACAGTTAAGGAAATTTTTCTTCCAGAAAAATTAAATTATGCGTAATAATTTAATAAAAAATCTGAAAGATTTTTTTCCAAAACTCTTAGTTCTTAGCTCTTAGTTCTTAGTTATATTTTAATTTCTTACTTTCCAGCTAATTTTAAAGCAAAATCAAGAACTTTTTCTCCATTCATCATTCCATAATCCTGCATTGGAATAACATCTACTGGAACTCCTACAGCTCCGCAAGTTTGTTTTGCTTTTGGTAAAGTATATCCAACTTGTGGTCCAAGTAATGCTGCATCTACTCCATCTAAATTATCTGCCATTTTGCTTTCTGGAAAAGCTGCAATATCTGCTTCTATTCCTCTTTTAGCTGCTGCTTCTCTCATTTTATTTACTAATACACTTGTTGACATTCCTGCTGCACAAAATAATCTTATTTTCATAATAAATTCCTCCTAAAAACCTTTATTTTTTATTTAAATTTGAAATTTTTTTCATAAATTCTTTACTCTTTATATCAAGTTGAAATGATATCCCAAATTATTTCAATCCTGCTGTATAATAATTCCCATATACCGAACTTTTACTATAATAATGTGTTTACTACCTTTCTAAGCTCAATTATTTGAGATATTAATGACTTTTCTGAAATAGCTGTCATTAAATGGTCTTGTGAATGTACAAATAAAACTGAAAATTCCATTTTTTGTCCGCCTGCTTCTTGTTGCAAGAAGTAAGTCTGACCATCATGAGCTTTTGCTATAGCATCTTCTGCTAATTTCATTTCAGCATCTGCTTCTTCATATTTTCCTTCATTTACTAGATTAAGTGCTGTATAACAGTGATTTTTACAATCTCCAGCGTTTACTATAATATTCATGATTGCTAGTTCTAATTCATTCATCTTATTGACCTCGCTTTATTTAAACTTTTTTATTACTTGTTTGTTTTTACACTTATATATAAAGCAAGCACCGTGCCAACTTTCATTTTTTTATATATATTTTTTATATTTTTGTAAAGCCCCATTTTTTCTATATTTCAGCTGTACTTCTATGATAGTTTATTAACTTTAATCTATTAAAACACATAAAAAAATGTGTTTCATTTTCATATTTGTAAACGAAACACATTCCTTTAAAATTAATTATTATATTCTTCTAAAGCATCTTTTAATACTTTTCTGCCATTCATAAGTCCATAATCCATACTATTTATAACCATTACCTTTATTCCCTGCTTCTCATATTTTTCTTTTAAATTATTTTCTAAATATTGTACCTGAGGACCTATTAATAATATATTAGTATCCTCTTCATAAAGATACAGTTTGCTCTCACATGAAGCTCTAATTTGAATTTCCAGATTATCTGCATCTGCTGCCTTCCTCATTTCAGATACAAGCATACTTGAAGAATATCCTCCACCACATATCACAGTTATTTTTATCATATCAACAATCCCTTATTCCTTTAATTTTTTGTATTATATCATCTGTCCTATGAGAACTATTTTTTGTCTTCTGCCACTCATTGTTTACATCTAATTTTTAACAAAGACTAGTTATTTTCTTTGAAAAATGTCATTATTCTGCATAGTTCATCATCAGGAATAATTATAGAGTATTTAGTATTTATTGGTGTACACGCATTTTTTACACTTTTATAAAGTTCTTTATTTTTTTCAATAAACATATCCTTATGATGAAATTCTTCTATTTCTTCATTATCCATTATTTTATCAATCATACATGCCATATGAAGTGTTATTCCTATAAATATACTATTGTTAATTTTTATTCTGCAGCTTTCTTCTACTGTTTTGTTAAATTTCTTTATATCTTTTAAAATCATTTTTCCGTCAAGATGTTTAAGCCTTGAATCTAACGATTCTCCCATTTTATAATAAGTCTTTTCATCTTCAACTATTTTCTGTATTTCATAAAGACAGCTTCCGCTCATAATGTCATCAAGCATAAACTGCTTATAATCAACATCAAGTTCAAATGGTCCTACAAAACATAATATTTCATATTTATTTTCAAGTTTTTCTATTCTTTCATATATATTTTCTTTTCCAATAAAATTTAAAGGAACTATTTTTATAAGATCTTCATCAAAATCAATTTTTTTCTCCAAAAGCATTTTTACTGTTTTGGCTCCGCCTTCCCCTGTGGTGCATACAGTTATTATTGCAAGCTTCTTTTCTTCTTCCTGTGGCTCATAATCAAGTATATTATTATCATACAAATTATTTACTTCAAGTGTCTGCCTGTAAACCTCATCTAAGGGATAATTCATCATTGATTTTCTTGCCGCTTCTACTGCATGAAGAGTACTTACTAATGGTACAGTTCTTGTCTTTAAATTAAATTCTTTTTCAATTTCACGTCCAAATGTGGTAAGGGACCCCATATCTACAAGAAATAATATATTACTGTTTATAGAATTAGCTCTTATATATTCTTTTGTTTTTTCTAAGACACTTTTTGGTCTTTCTTCTATTGGTGCATTTATTCCTACTACATTTCTGCACCCTAAAAGATTGTTAACTGCATCTGCCATTGATGTTGCTGTACTTACTCCATGTGCAATTATCATAACTAAAACCTTGTTTTTAAGCTTTTTATCATTTTTATCATTATAAACTAAAAACATTGTTATAAAACCAGCTTCATCAATAGGTATACTCACATCAATTGCACGTTCTATTATTTTTAACGATTCAAGTGCCGCATTAAATTCTCTGGCATGCTCTTTTCTTATGGAATTTAATCTTGGGTTTATTATTTTTTTGTGACGCTTTATTCTATCAATTGAATTGTTAATATGCACTGCCAATCCATAGTATATTTTTTTGTTTATTTTTATGTTAAGTTCTTCTTCATAAAACACAATCATTTCTTCTATTATTCTCATAATAGATGGTTCAATTATATTTCGTATATTGGTAACATCTATTTTTGTGTTTTCTTTATTTATGTACTTAGAAAAATAATCATCTATATCATCTTCTATTTCCTGCTCTAGTTCTATTCCTTTTAAACCCTTACATTTTAATTCTCTGGTTCTTCTGTCTATAAGCTCGTATATATTTTCATCAACAGTATTTTCATCAAAAAACAGGTTGTCTTCATTTGCATCAAAAATGCAGAATCTTTTATTTATATCAATCAATTTATTCCATAACTGCCTGTGCTCTGTTTCTTTATAAAGACCTTCTCTTATATATGGAGGAAGATCCAGACTGCTTATTATTATTTCATTATTTTTTTTTGATAAGAAATCTGCATAAGCTTTTGCACATGCAAGCTGCACATCAGATTTTAACTGACCAACATTAGCAGTACAGTCATATGATAAAAATGCTTTTATTGAATTAACTGATAATTTAATTGCTTTTTTAAGCCTGGATGATTCATCAAGCATAAATCCTTTTATAAGGTTAAATCTTTCTTCCATATTTCTCTCTCTAAGAGGTGGAATATTAATTACCATAGGAATTCTTCTTGTGAATGTTTTTAAAAGTGATGCATCAGGATCTTCTGTTGTTGCAGTTATTATTAAAACCCTGGCACTTCTTTCACTTTCTGTTTCACCAAGTCTTCTATAAACACCTTTATCTATAAATGTAAAGAACATCTCCTGACCTTCAGCAGGAAGCCTGTGAACTTCATCTAAAAATAGTATTCCGCCATCAGCCTTTTCTATAAGACCAATTTTATCCTGTTCTGCTCCTGTATATGCACCCTTTTTTACTCCAAATATTTGTCCTAAAAGAAGCTGGGGATTATTTGCATAATCAGCACAGTTAAATGTTATAAACGGACTTTTTTCATTTTTTACATTAACTTCAACAGCATACTTATATACTAATGAAGCAAAAGTTGATTTACCAACACCTGTCTCCCCTAAAATAAGCATATTCATTCCTGTTGGCGGATATAATACAGCAGCCTTTGCCTGCTCTACTGCACTATAAAGACTTGGATTTAATTGGGAAAAGCTATCCAGAACAGATTTTTTTAGTTTAACGTTTTCCTTATAGTCATACTTAAACAAAGTTGGCTTTCCCTTTATTTTTACTGCTTTTCCTTCAGCAGCCAGCTTATTTAAATCGTTACTTACATTGGCTCTGTTAAGGTCTAATGCTTCTGAAATCTGAATTGCTGAAACACCATCACTAAATTCTGCCATCATTTCCTTTAGTTTTTCTAATATTATTTCAATTCTTTTCATAGATATGCCCCTTTTATTAATTTGTCTCAACATAGAATAATTTTAATTATATATCTAAAATAATATTATTTGTTTATAAAAGCATATCACAAACAACTTTGTTTTTCTACTTTTTAATCAAAACTAAAAACTAACTAAGAACTAAAAGCTAAGAACTAAGAACTACGGAAATTTTTCTTTCAGAAAAATAAAATTATAATTTAAAGGAGCTAAAAAATAATAAGAGCTAATTTCTATTAAAATCATAGATTTTAAGAAATTATGCCTGCAATAATATAATAAAAAAACAAAGTTTTTTTCTCCAAAACTCTTAGCTTTTAGCTCTTAGTTCTTAGTTTTAAATATTATTCCTTAGCCACAAAATATACTCCTGCAATTACAACCAACGCGCATAAAAGAGTTTTTAAATCCTGGACTAAATTAATAGTCTGGTTAAAAAACAGCTTATCAAATATAATTGACCATACCACATATGTTATATTAATTCCCATTGCTCTTGTAGGTCCTATTTTATGAATAGCATTATAATAACACAGATATGAAAGTGTTCCTGCAAAAGCTGTACCACATATAAATAAAATCACATTATTCTTTAAAACCTCAAAGCTTAGTCCTAATCCACCAGCTGCAGGAATTACCAAAAAACCATA
>CAZLOP010000033.1:5578-9792 GCA_964561205.1 uncultured Clostridium sp.
AAGTAAGCTGTCTTATCTGAATAGCATATTCTGAAGTTACAGCTTCATCCTTCATTCCATAAGCAGAAATAACACACTCACTTCCCCAGCCTATAACGCATAAAAATGCACAAAAAAAACCTGATATATTTATTGAATTCTGACCTGGAGTATATCCTAATATAATTACTCCAACAACTGCACAGAGAAGTCCAGTCCATCCTCTCCTGCTTATTTTCTCTTTTAACATGAAATAAGAAAGTACTGCTCCAACTGCAGGATATAACGATGATATTATAGCTGTATATGAAGGTCCTATTAAATTAATTGCAAGAAGATATCCGCTCATTCCTACAGGCCCTCCCATAAGTGCTGCCAAAGCTACAAAAAAAGCACTTTTTGTATGTAGTGCTTTTTTTAATCCCTTAAGCTGTCTGTTTATTGTAAGATAAATAAATACCCATATTGCTGAGAATGCATCATGAAAAAACGCAGTCACAAATGCTGCTATAAATAAAGCCTCTTTTGTATTAAAAATAGTTATTGCTCCTATTATTCCCATAAGTACTGTATCTAATCCCCATAAACAGGCTGAACATACACATCTCATAATGCCGCTTTTATATATTGTATTTCTCATTAAATATTCCCACCTAATCTTTTTCATAATAAATAGCTATTTTATAGTTAAAAACATAAAGAACTGATTAATAATGCTTCAGTTCTCTATGTTTCAATAATATTATTTCATATCTTTAATTATATTATCTATTCCTTCTCTCAATTCTACACATCTACCATAAATAATTTCTATGTTTAACATGCTTAAAAAAGACTTCTCTCCCTTTATATAAACTCTTTTATACTTTTTAAATAATTCGCCTAAATCTTTTGAGTTCAATCTCTCTGGATTATTATATTTTTTTATAATACTATTACTTATTGGTGCTTTCAAATATTTTAAAATGCTATCAATATCATAAAAGAACCAGCTTTCTATCATACATACAGCTTCTATTGACTCAATTTTTTTTATATTATCTATAACTTTTGCAGATAAATCAGTATTCCTCAATTGTTTTTTAATTTCATCTGCATTTACTTGTGGAGAACTTGTTCTTGGTCCTTCCCTATCAATAAATGCATATACATATAATTCTTTATCTTTATTGCTTTTACAACTTAAATAGTTATATAAATGAGATGCTATCTGCTTATTTATATTCGTACCCGTTTTTAAATTTTTAGTTTTTTTACTTATATTATTAAGATATTTATCAAAAATCCTTCTATAAAAAACTACTTCTGTAACACCTTCAAAAAAAATATGAGCTTCTTTCATTTTAATCTCCTATGTAAAAAATATCGCTTAATTCGCTAAAAGGTCCTGCAATTTCTTTCATAAGCTCTTTATTATTTTTTATGTTTTGAATTTCTGATATTCCATTCTCATTTTGTCTAATTATACTTACATGTTCTTTTTTTACCATATTAATAAGAGCTGGTGAATGGGTTGTAATTATTATCTGTTTATCAGTAAAATTATTATAAATTAATGTTATAAGTTTCTGCAATAATTGTGGATGTATTGAATTTTCTAATTCTTCTATTGCAATAATTGGATAATTATTAGAAACCAAATAAGTTATTAAATTTATAACAATCAACATTCCATCAGACACCTGATTAATTGAAATCTTATGTCCATTTGAAAATTCTACTTTCAATCCTATTATAACAGGATTTATTCCTTTGTTTCCTATTATACTTGGAATTATATTCTTTATATCCAATACCTGTAATAAAATCTGCTTATATATTTCTTTTTGATCTGATTTTAATATTTTATTTATATCCTGCTTTATATTCATAGAAATAATTCTTCCATTTTCTATTGAAACATTATCAGATTCCATATCAATACTTTTTACTTTTTTTCTAATCTCGTCTGAATTACTATATAATACTTGAGTTCTACATATCAATCCTATATCTGTTATTCCTATAAGGACTTCTTCATCCAAAGCATTTTTAATGTCTGGAAGCTTATTTATTATTGATATTACAGTTTCAAAACAATCAATATTTTTTAATTTATTACTGACCTTTTCATTAAATTGTACAGTTTGATTATCTCTGAAAAATAATTCCTTCAAAGGTCCTGGCTTTCTAACATTCTTGTATTGAAACTTTTCATATAATATGCCAGCACCCTCATTTTCAGCTGATTTCTTATTAATTGCTGTCATAATATCAAATTTTAAAGTCAATTCATAAATATATTTAAATTCTTCTTCATTCCAATTATCTGTATATTCAATTAATAATTTCATTTCATCTTTAAATATTTTTTCACAATTTGTTATAATATTCCCTCTATCTGATATTCCGCCATATATCAAGCTTTTTTCTCTTTCACTTCCAAAAATAATCTTATTAAGTAGAGAAAATACTTCTAAAAAATTAGATTTTCCTGCATTATTATTTCCAATAATCACATTAAAATTATCTAATTCATATTTGAAACCAACCAAACTTTTATATCCATCAATTTCAATTCTATCAATTTTCATAATTGCACCTCAAACTATATAAATATACCTTATATTTATAGTAAAATATACTTTTATACGTACTAACTATAGCATTTTTTAATACCAATTACAATGAACTTCTATTTTTAAATTTATCCATTACTCCAATAATTTATTCATAACCTCATATTCACATAATAAAAATATGTACTTTTTACTCTTAAATTAATTCATAAAATTATAATTTAAACTAAGAACTAAGAGCTAAAAGCTAAGAACTGCAGTAGATTTTGTACAGCAAAATCAATAAATAATATAATAAAAATCTGAAAGACTTTTTTCTGAAACTTTTAACTTTTAGTCCTTAGTTAGTTATAAATTACAATTTCATTTTTCTGCAAGAAAAATTTCCTTAACTCTTAGCTCTTAGTTTTTAGTTCTTAGTTTTGTTAAAATTATACCATTTCTCCATTATCTTTAAATTCAATAATTTGTCCATCAATATAACAGCTTCCTGTTACCATGACTCCATCTTCACCAAAGTAATACTTACTGTTATTATAATCAAGCCATCCTCTTCTCATAGAACCATCCTCATTAAAATAATACCAGCAGCCATCTATCTTTTCCCATCCGTTTTTCATTGTGCCATCTTTAGCCAGATAATATCTTACACCTCTATAATCTATCCAGCCCACAGCCATCTCTCCATTATTATTGATATAATATTTATTATTATTGCTTTCTAACCATCCAATTTTAAAACACTTTGTTTCCGGGTCAATATAATACCACTTGCCATTATTTTTGATCCATCCATATTTTCCTGTGCCAGATGATTCTATATTTATTTCTATGTGCCCAACAGCCTTATTATTACAATCATATATCATTGATGATATAGTTCCATTACCTCCATTTACTATTGTTATATTACCATTTGTACTTATAAGCATTGTGTTTATTCCATAGCCATACCATTCTGCTCTGTAATTATTTAATTCTTTAGACAAATCTTTTATATTCCATGATATATTAAAGTTATCATCAACCTTTAGATTTTCTGGAATTCCTGTTACTGACACTCTTTTATAATTAATCTTAATGTAGGCTTCATAATCATTAGTTATTTTATTTTTTATTCTGATTCCATTTTCTCCTTCATTTAAATTTATTGTCATTATACATTCCTTTAAAGAACTATTGTATTTCATTCCACCACATATGCTCTTGTCATTTCCTATAATGGAAAAATTCTGTAATTGGGCATTTATTGCTTCCTCATCACATATACCATTCATATTAAATGATATATTAATAGTATCCTTATTACTAAAATAGTCTGCGCAGTATTCATTGTTTACATACTGAATATACTCACCAGTAGTAATTTTTAAATTAGTTATTACTGACTTTTCTTTTCCATATACATTGTTACAACTAAATACTATAATACCTGAAAAAATCATAGTGCCTGCTGATAATAATATTCTTTTTATGATTCTCTCATAAAGTTTTATCATATTAAGCCCTCCTGTATTGTAAAATATTTACAAATACATTATATCTTAATTTGCTCTTTTTACAATAATATTTCATTCTGCTTTATCCTGCATCAAAATTAGTTTCCACTTAATTATTTACATCATTTTACTATATATAATATAAAAAGCAGATTCTGTATTAAACCTTTTATATTTA
>CAZLOP010000034.1:0-9733 GCA_964561205.1 uncultured Clostridium sp.
GGCTTGTTATTGAAAATTTGACTTCAGTTATTGCAGGAATTCCACCTTCAGATTCATATATAGGATGATATGTACGAGTATATGGAAGATTATATGCTGCATCCATTTCTTTCTGAGTTAAATTCTCCTGAGGGCGATTTTGGACAAGATATCTGTTACCATACTGTTGAATCATTGTTTTGCCAGTAATTGAATCCTGTTCATAATATTCAAGTTTATATGCTTCATTGTATTTTTCCTTATCAGAAGATACTTCTTCAAATGAAGGAAGCATAATAGAATCTTTTATATTAGAAATATCTTTTGTAACATAACAGGTACCACGAATATTAGTCATATTTTCAATTTTTCCACCATATCTGAAGTAATTACCTAACTGTACAATTGTTTTTTCACCCATTCCATACATGAGAAGGTCAGCTTTTGAATCAAGAAGAATACTTCTACGAACCTTATTATCCCAGTAATCATAATGAGCAAAACGTCTAAGACTGGCTTCTATTCCACCTATTGCAATAGGGATATCTTTGTAAGCTTCACGTATTCTGTTACAGTAAACTATAACAGCTCTATCTGGTCTGTGCCCGCTTTTTCCGCCTGGGGAATAAAAGTCATCATGTCTTCGTCTTTTTGCAGCTGTGTAGTGATTTACCATGGAATCTATATTTCCAGAATTGACAAGGAACGCATATTTAGGACGACCAAGTCTTTTAAATTCTTCACAGTTGTGCCATTTAGGCTGTGCAATAATACCAACTGTGAAACCTTCTGATTCTAAAACTCTGCCTATTATTGCAGTACCAAAAGAAGGATGATCAACATATGCATCACCTGTTACAATAATAAAGTCGAATTGAGAAATATTTCTTTTTATCATATCTTCCTTAGATATGGGAAGAAATTCTTTACATAGTTTCATATATATTAACTCCAATTCATTAGATATTCTTTAGTTTAACCGCTTAAAGTTTAACATATAGCATGCTATTTTACAAATATTTAAAATTAGTAAATTATGAGTAAAATTTGTTGCCTTTTTAATGTGATGTAATATAATAATTAAGGAACAACTTCTTTTAAAATTACTAATTAATGAAAAAGGATGGTGTATTAAAAGATGGAGGAAGGACCTCAGAATATTAATTATCAATCGGTAAAAACTAAATATATTCAGAGAATAATTGTTTATTTTGAAGTACACAATACTAAATTTATATAAATAATAAGAATATTTAAACTAAGTATGGATTGTTTTGTATGGAAATAAGCATTTCTATTCTCTGAAAATGAGGAGGAATCATAAAGTATGAAATTATCCATGTTTTTATATTCGAGTATTTTAGGCAGAAAAGTTTATGATGAATTTGATGATGTTCTTGGAAATCTTAAGGATATCTATGTTACAACAGAGGAAGGATATCCAAGGATTATTGGATATAAGTTAAAAAAAGATGGAGTAACTTATCATTATGAATTTAGATATATTGAATTTGTTGAAAAAGATGGAAAAGTAAAGATAAAAACAAGAGGAAGCAAAGAAATTTTACCTATGAGATACAGTTATCTTTTATCAGAGAATCTAATGGATAAAAAGATAGTTGATATAAATGGTAAAAAAGTTGTAAGTGTTAATGATTTAAGAATTGCAAAGCTTGCTGGTGAGTATAGGGTAATTGGAGTTGAAACAGGAAGCCTTGCTAAATACAGAAGCAAAAAAATAAGAAAAATAATGAAAATAATTTTTAAATTTATGAGAAAAGATACTGAAGATAAGGTGTTGCGCTGGGATGATGTTGAATCATTAGAAATGGTAGATAATAATTTAAAATTAAATGTACCATATAAAAAATTATCAGCTTTACATCCTGCAGATTTAGCAGATATATTAGAAGAACTTGATTCAACAGCAAGAAAACAGGTATTAGAATCATTAGATGAAGACCTGGCAGCAGATACTTTAGAAGAAATAGATGCAGAATACAAAGCTGAAATTATAAAGGAATTATCTGATACAAAAGCAGTAGAAGTATTAGAAAATATGCCTAATGATGAAATTGCTGATTTACTTGATGATTTAGATGAAGATGAAAGAGAAAAAATCTTAGTGAACCTTGAAAAAGAAGATGCTGAAGAAGTAAAAGAATTATTAAATTATGAAGATGAAACTGTTGGTAGTGTTATGAGCAAGGAATTTATTTCTGTAAATTTAGACATTACTGTAGGTGATACTGTAGATATATTAAAAGAAACTAATCCTGATGAAGAGGTTATGTATTATGTATATATTACAGATAATAATAACAGAGTTCAAGGTGTTATTCCCTTAAAAGATTTGGTGGTTTATGACAGGGAAGAAAAGGTTAAAGAAATAATGGATGAAGTAGTATCAAGGGTAAGGTTTGATGATGAAATAAAAACAGTAATTGATACTGCAGTAAAGTATCATCTTAATTCAGTTCCAGTAGTTGATGAAAGTGAAACATTAATAGGAATAGTAGTTATACATGATTTAATAGATGAATTTTTATATCCATTATGGAAAAAGAAAAATTCATAATTTTAGCATAAATGAAAAAAGCATGTTGACTTTTTTTAAAGAAAGAATATAATAAATATATAAAGTTTATCAAAACACTCAGAATAAAAAATAAAAACAGTGAAGAAGGAAAGTAATGTAAAGGAATTTTAACAGAGAGAAAAGGAAGCTGAGAACTTTTCATTAGAAATTTATATGAAGTGCCCTTTGGAGTTGAAGTCTGAATAATAGTAGTATGATTCTCCGGGTTCGCCCGTTATAGTGATAAAGTATTTTATGTACTGGATTTTTAAGAGGAATTATTTATTTAATTCAATTAGAGTGGAACCGCGGATTTTACTTCGTCTCTATATTTTGTAGAGGACGAAGTTTTTTTATACAATTATTAATAAATAATTAAAAATAAGAGTGTATACAAGGAGGAATGAAAAATGATTTATAATGGAGTTTTAGATTTAATAGGTGGTACACCAATATTAAAGGTTAATAAATTAATAAAGGAAGAAAACATTGCAGATGTATATGTAAAATTAGAAAAGTTTAATCCAGGTGGAAGTGTTAAAGACAGAGCTGCTCTTGGAATGATTGAAAAAGCAGAAAAAGAAGGAAAATTAAAACCTGGCAGTATAATTGTTGAACCTACAAGTGGAAACACTGGTATAGGCTTAGCTTTTGTAGGAAGACAAAAAGGATATAAAGTAATTATAGTAATGCCTGAAACAATGAGTAAAGAAAGAAGAGATTTAATAAAAGCTTTTGGTGCAGAACTGGTTTTAACAGAAGGTGCTAAAGGAATGAAAGGTGCAATAGAAAAAGCTATTGAAATAGGTTCAGGAGATGGATACTTTATTCCACAACAGTTTGAAAATATAGCTAATCCTGAAAAGCATTATGCAACTACAGCAGAAGAAATTTATAAAGATATTCCAGACTTGGATGCAGTTGTTGCAGGAGTAGGTTCAGGCGGAACTATTGTAGGTGTATCTAAAAACTTAAAGAAAAAGAACCCGCAAATAAAAGCATATGCAGTTGAGCCAGATGCTTCACCAGTATTAAGTGGCGGAAACCCAGGAAGCCACAAAATTCAAGGGATAGGTGCAGGATTTGTTCCGGGAGTTTATGAAGCAGACGTTGTAGATGGAATTATAACAGTAAAAGATGAAGATGCATTTAAAACTGCAAAAGCATTTGCAGATCAGGAAGGAGTTTTAGTTGGTATTTCAAGTGGAGCTGCAATTTATGGAGCTATACAGCTTGCCAAGAAGCTTGGAAAAGGAAAAAAAGTGTTAGCAGTAGCACCAGATGGTGGTGAAAAGTATATTTCAATGGGATTATATGACTAATAATATTGAATGGATTCTATACGAAGGAGAGCGAATTTATAGTGTTTAAGCGACTTAATTATTGTCTTGAAAGAATTTTAAAAGAAGATCCAGCAGCAAAAAATAAAATAGAAGTATTGCTTTTGTATCCATGTGTTCATGCTCTTATAGCATATAGGTTTTCACATTTTCTGTATACCCATAACAGATTTTTCCTAGCCCGTTTAACATCACAGTTAGCAAGATTCTTCACAGGAATAGAAATTCATCCTGGAGCAAAAATAGGAAAAGGATTGTTTATTGATCATGGTATGGGGGTAGTAATTGGTGAAACAGCAGAAGTTGGTGACAATGTTACTATATATCATGGAGTTACTTTAGGTGGCACAGGAAAACATAAAGGAAAAAGACATCCTACAGTAGGTAATAATGTGCTAATAGGTACTGGAGCAAAGGTTTTAGGACCTATAACAATTGGAGATAATGCAAAAATAGGGGCTAATTCAGTTGTTCTTCATAATGTTCCGGCAGGTGCAACAGCAGTTGGTCTTAGAGCTAAAAATATAGTTAAGACAAAAATTGATTCTAGTATAATTGAAATACAGGATATTAAGGGACGTCGTAGAAAAATATTTAATGAAATGGTTATATAGAAATAAAATTAAAAGAAGATATAGTTAAGTATGTAATGGCTTGGGTGTAAAAAATATAGGATTCAATTAATGGGGAAATATAATTTTAAGGCTTTTCCCCATCTTTTTGTATATGAAAAAAATAATAATACTGTAATTAATTCGTAAGAAAATATTAATATATATATCATGTGTATATTGTTATAATAGAATATAGTTTATAGTAGAAATTGCAAGGATAAAAAAAATATATATAATAAAAATATTAATATATTTGATTAGGGGAGAAAATAAAATGTTATCACCAGTTACAGTGAAAATAATAGGAATGTTACCACAAAATTTTCTTATAAAGGTTGCTAAAAAAATAGCAGATAATTATATAAAGAAATATGCAGATATAAATATTGAGGGATTAGAAAATATAGAAAAAGTAAAAAAGCCAAGAATTTTTGTATGTAATCATCTTAGTAATTCAGATGGACTTATTTTATCAAAAATATTAAAAGAAAAAAGTGATCCTACTTTTGTTGCAGGAGTTAAACTATCAAAGGATCCAATAACATACCTTGGAACACAGATAGTAAAGCATATAGAAATAAAGCCTAATTCTGCAGATAGAGAAGCCATAACTAAAATAGTAAAGGCACTTAAAGGTGGAGATGATATTCTCATATTTCCAGAAGGGACAAGAAGCAGAACAGGTGCATTAATTGAGGGTAAAAAGGGAATATTATTATTTGCCAGAATGGCAAAAGCAGAAATAATTCCAATAGGAATGAGCGGTACAGATAAACTGCTTCCAATTTCAGCAGAAGGCGATATGGGTGGAGAAAAGTGGCATCATTCTAAGGTGGAAATAAAAATAGGTGAAAAAATAGAATTTCCTAAAAGAGATAAAGATGAAGATAAACACGTATATGATGACAAATGTATGGATATCTTAATGAGAGGTATTGCCAGTCTGTTACCTGAAAGCTACAGAGGTGTGTACAAATAAAGGAGAAATATGAAAGTAAGAACAAAAGAAATTATTGAGATTTTAAAAGAAACATATCCAGATGCAAAGTGTGAATTAAATTATGGAACTCCGCTTCAGCTTCTTATTGCAACAATTTTATCAGCACAGACTACTGATAAAAAGGTAAATGAAGTAACAAAATCACTATTTGCAGATTATCCTGATTTAGATTCGTTATTAACCATAACAAATGATGAACTTGAGCAGAGAATAAAACAGCTGGGATTATACAGAAATAAGGCAAAAAACCTTATTATGATGTTTAATCAATTAAAAGAAAAATTTAATGGTGAAGTGCCACAGACAATGGAAGAATTAACATCACTTGCAGGAGCTGGACGTAAAACTGCAAATGTTGTGTTATCTAATGCTTTTGGCGTTCCATGTATTGCTGTTGATACCCATGTATTCAGAGTTTCAAATAGACTTGGTTTAGCAAAGTCAGAAAATGTTCTTCAAGTTGAAAAGCAGCTGCAAAAGGAAATTCCAAAAGAAGAATGGACGTGTATGCATCATATGCTTATATTTCATGGAAGAAGATGCTGCATTGCAAGAAAACCTAAGTGTAATGAATGTCCATTAAATCATATATGTAAAGCTGATGATAAAAATATTATTTGATTTTAAAAGAATGCTATTTTATATTTTGTCGTATAAGTCCACAATAAACTAAAAATATAAAATTAGTGGTTCTTTTTTTTATTGAATATTTTAGTAAAATATATAATGAAGGAAATAGAATTAAGAAATATAAATGCATATCATATAAAAATAATAGATATAATTTTGGAGGTACATTATGAAAGTTGCAGTTATAATGGGTGGTATATCATCAGAAAGAGATATATCAATAGAAAGTGGCAATTCAATAGTTGAAAATATTAATAAAGATAAATATCAAGTGATACCAGTTGTAATAGATAAAAAGGAAGACATAGTTAATAAAGTTAAAGATGCAGATTTTGCTTTACTAGCATTACATGGACAATTTGGTGAAGATGGGACAGTGCAGTCTGTTTTAAAAACTTTAGGAATTCCTTATTCAGGATGTGGAGCATTAAGCAGTGCTATGTGTATGGATAAAGATGTAACAAAGTCAATGCTTAAGGCTTATAATGTAAGAACAGCACCATGGATAAATATTAAAAAAGGTGAAAAAATAGATTTAAATGCTGTAAGAGAATTAGGTTACCCAGTAGTTATTAAACCTACACATGGTGGTTCAAGTGTTGCTACATTTGTAGTAAAGGATGAAAAAGAAGTTGAAGACTGTGTTAAAGCAGGTTTTGAATGGGATAATGAAGTCATGATTGAAAAATTCATTAAAGGTGATGAAATAACATGTCCTGTATTTGGTGATAAAATGATGCCTGTTATTGCAATTAAACCTAAAAAAGGTGAATTCTTTGATTTTGCATCAAAATATGAAGATGGCGGATCAGAAGAAATAGTAGTCACATTAGAACCAGAATTAAATGCAGAAGTTGAAAAAATGGCACTTGCTACTTATAAAGCATTAAAATGTGAGGTGTATTCAAGAGTTGATATGATAGTAACGCCAGAAGGAATTCCATATGTACTTGAAGTAAATACTTTACCAGGAATGACAAAGAACAGCTTAATTCCCAAAAGTGCAGCAGCATTAAATATTTCATTTGGTAAATTAATAGATATGATTATAGAAGAATCATTAAAAATTGATAGATAATATCTATAAAGGGCGTAGAACTTAGTGTAGTGGTAAAACACCGAAAATGATAGACTTGCAGCTAAAATATATATTTCACTGCAAGTCTATCATTTTCTGGTTTTATCACAAATACAAGTTTTACGGAATATATATAAAACTAAAAACTAATAAGTAAGAGCTAAAAGTTTCGGTGAAAAAATCTTCAGATTTTTTATTATATTATTGCATTGATTTTGCTGAGCAAAATCTACCGCCACTCTTAGTTCTTAGTTTTTAGTTCTTACTTTGAATAAATTGCTACACAATTTATAGATTTTATGAAATAGTTATAGCTTTAATTTTATAAAGAAATTAATATTATCACCAATTGATTCGGCCCAGATTTTACCACCATGAAGTTCAATTATGTTTTTTGAAATGGCAAGCCCTAAGCCAGAGCCTCCTGTATTGGAGTTTCGTGATTCATCATTTCTATAAAATCTGTCAAATAGTTTATCTGTTTTTTCTTTAGGAATATGATCACCTTTGTTTCTAAATACAATGATAGCATAACCATTATCTTCATAGATTGCCATAATAATCTCACCAGGTTTATATGAATATTTAACTGCATTTGTAAGTATGTTTTCAAAGACCCTTAACATTTTTAATGGATCAATAGTTACAGTAAGTTTTTCATTTTCAAACTTTTTATATACTGTAAGATTATTCTCATCAAGTATAGGATAAAGTTCTTCAATTAGCTGTGAAAGAAATTCTGATAAATTTACTTTTGTTTTAGATAATGTAATACCGCCATTATTTAATTTAGTGTATTCAAATAAGTCTTCAATTAGTAACTTTAATCGTTCAGCTTTATTAAAGGCTATATTCAGATATTCATCCATTTCATTTTGGTCTTTATAGCGCTTATCAATAACAAGTCCTAGATATCCCATTACTGAAGTAAGAGGGGTTCTTAAGTCATGTGATACATTTGTAATTAAATCTGTTTTTGTCTTTTCAGCAAGCCGCTCAGAATCCATTTTTTCACCTATCTCTTTTGCCATAATATTAATGTTTGATGCGATATTTTTTATTTCATCTGTTCCTCGTTCCTTAATGCGGTAGTTCAAGTTGCCACTGGCAATTATTTTTAAGCCGGATGCTATTTCATCAAGATATTTTATTTTTTTATTTGTAATCAAAACAAAAAATATAGAAAAAACAAAAAAAGTAAGAACAAGAGCTAAAAACGAGTTAGAAACATTAACTACATCATAAGTTATTGTAGGTTCTGGTACTTCAGAATATACAAAATATACTCGTTCATTACCTATAGTTGCAGGAATAATCATAGATTTTTCCTGAGAGTCAGAAGCGTCATAGTCAATAATAGATAGTGTGCTTTTTAATAAACTATAGACGTCTATTGAGTTTTCGCTTACATTAGATGATTTAAAAAGTATTTTTCCATCTAAATCAGTAATAAAACATTTTGATGTTTTAGATTTTAATTGAATTTTATCAATAAATTTATTAATTTCATCATCACTATCTAATGAAAGGGAGTTATCATCTTCAAAAAAAGAAATAACTTCATTTATATTTCTTTTTACTGAATCATAATTGTATGTTATTTTAGGTTCTGTATATTCCCTTGATAAAAGGTTGTTAGTAAAATTATAGAACACAAATGAAATAAGAAAGCATATAGTAATGCAAAGCATTAATTGAAATTGAAGTGACTGCTTTATCTTATTATGAAGCAGGCAGAATAAATTATTATTATAGATAAAACTGTATAGTTTATCTCGCAGCTTATTTTTATTTTTCAATTTTATATCCTACCCCCCAGACAGTTTTTATATATCTAGGACTTCTAGGATTGCTTTCAGTTTTTTCTCTGATTTTTCTAATATGAACCATAACAGTATTATCTGATGCCATAAACTCCTGATTCCATACACTTTCATAGATATTTTCAATGGAAAATACTTTGCCTCTATTTTTAGCAAGAAGAGCAAGAATATCGAATTCTGTAGGAGTAAGCTTTAATAATTTATCGTTTAAGGATACTTCATGAGTGTCTAAGTTAATAATCATTTCATCAATTTGAATTATATTCTCATCAATAGAATCTGAAGCTGATTGTGCTGATGAAAAACGGTTAAATCGTCTTAATTGTGACTTTACTCTTGCAACTAATTCAAGGGGATTAAATGGTTTGGTTAAGTAATCATCGGCACCCATATTTAAACCCAAAATTTTATCAATGTCTTCACTTTTTGCTGATAACATTATTATGGGCATTTCACGAATTTCACGAATTTTTAAACATGTTTCAATACCATTTAGCTTTGGCATCATAACATCTAGTATAATTAAGTCAATGTTATTTTTTTCAAGGCATATAAGAGCTTCTTCGCCATCAGACGCCTGCAAAGTACTGTATCCTTCGCCTTTTAAATATATTTCAACAAGATCACGAATTTCTTTTTCATCATCTACAATAAGAATTGTTTGTTTTTCCATAAATATCATCTCCAATTT
>CAZLOP010000035.1:0-9666 GCA_964561205.1 uncultured Clostridium sp.
GTGCTTTTGTACCTTCCTGATAAGCAACAAGTTTTACTGTTCCTACAGGATTCTTACCTTTTGCAATTCTTTCTTCTTTAGATTCAACGCCGTGATCAGCAGCATTTCTTAATAAATGAATTAAAGGTTCCCCTATTTCATCTATTACAGTTCTGTCTAATTCTGTTTCTGCACCTTCAATTACAAAATTTATTTCTTTATTAAGTTCAACTGATATATCCCTTATCATTCTTGGGAATCTGTTGAATACTGTATCTAGTGGAAGCATTCTTATCTTCATAACTAAATCCTGTAAATCAGAAGTAGTTCTTCCAACCTGTTCTAAAGTTTCATTTAATTCTGGTGATTTTTGTGATACAACTATCTGTTCAAGTCTTGTCCTATATATTACAAGCTCAGACACCATATTCATAAGGTTATCTATTCTGTCCAAGTCAACTCTTACAGATTGGTGCATTTTTTTCATTTCTTTCTTGGGAGCTGCTTTTTTAGCAGGCTTCTTAGTTTCAGGTTTCTTTTCTGGAGCTGCTGCAGGAGCAGAAGCTTCAGCAGCTTCCTTTTTCTGTTCTTCTTTAACTTCTGCTGCAACTTCTTCTTCATCAAATTCTATAACATTTCCTACAACTTTAGTTACTTCAGAAATTCCATTTACTACAGCTAATATTTCATCTAAAGTATTCTTTGTTATTAATATAAATTTCAATTCAAAATCAAATTCTTCATTTTCAATATCTTCAGTTGAAGGTTCTGATTTCAAAATTTCTCCATGATCTTCTAAATCTTTAATTATTAAAAAGGCTCTTGCTGATTTTAATAATGTATTTTCACTTATTGTAATATCAAGTTCAATTGCATTATATCCTTTTTCATTTGCCTGTTTAATAACAGAAACATCATATTGATTAAGTGACATTTTAGAATTAATGGATAATGCTGCTTTCCTGCCTGAAGATTTTTGTACATCTTTTGGGTTAACTTCTTCTTCTTTATGACTGCCAATATTTTTAACTTTTTCAAGTGCAGCCATAATACCATCAATATCTACTTTATCATCTATTCCTTCTTGAACATTGTCAACCATTTTTTCTAATGTATCAAGACAATCAAAAAGAACTGTAACAACATCCTGAGTTACATTTAATTCTCCCTCTCTAAACTCTGAAAGTACATCTTCCATTTTATGAGTTAATTCTGCAATATCATTAAAGCCCATTGTTGCAGCCATACCTTTAATAGTATGCGCTACTCTGAATATTTCATTAATTTTATCTGTATCTTCAGGATTTTGTTCTAATTCAAGCAGAGACTCATTTAAAGTCTGTAAATTATCTAATGACTCCTCTAAAAACATTGACATATATTGAGATGTATCCATACATTATTCCTCCTTTTATACTTTTTTATATATAAAGGTTGAAGCTTTTTCAAACCCAAAGTCCCTATAGTTATAAATGCTTTCTGTAGCACCTACAAATAAAAGCCCACCCTTTTTTAATGATTGACTAAATTTAGAATATATTTCTTGTTTTACATCATTATTAAAATAAATAACAACATTTCTACATAGTATCAAATCAAACCCTTTTTCATAATTATCCAAAATCAAATCATGTTTTTTAAATTCAACCATATTTTTTATTTTATCACTAATATAATATTTATCATACTGTATTTTAAAATATTTACTAATATCACTTTCTGAAACAGATTTCATTTCATTTTTTGTATAAATACCTTCTTTAGCTTTTTTTAATATAGTATTGTCAATATCTGTTGCAATTATTTTATGATTACCAAATGCTGACATTTTATCAAGCATCATTGCCAATGTATATGGCTCGCATCCTATTGAACATGCTGCACTCCATATTTTTAATGCACTTGACTGCTTAAGTAAATTATTTTTTATTTCCACTTCAAGTTCATTAAATAATTCTGGATTGCGATAAAATTCTGTTACATTTATCGTAATAAAATCCAAAAACTTTTGTTTTTGCTCACTATTATTTTTTATTGCTACTGTATAATCTTCTAATGATTTAATCCCAACCCTTGTCATAAGACTATTTATTCTTCTATTCAGCTGCTCTGGCTTATATGCTGATAAATTAATTCCAAGTTCCCTGTGAACCCATTTGTGAAACTCATTAAAATCCACACCTTATCCCCCCTTTATATGCCTTTTACAATCTTAACAATATGTTCAGCCATTTTATCTAATGGAATAACTAAATCCACTTTGCCTGTTTCATAGGCTGCTTTTGGCATTCCATATATTGTACAAGTTGATTTATCTTCTGATAATGTAATTCCTCCATTTTCCTTAATATTTTTTGTTCCATCAGCTCCATCTCTGCCCATTCCTGTAAGAACAACAGACAATATATTGCTTCCATATGCATTTATTGCTGAGTTGAACAATTTGTCAACTGCTGGTCTTACGCCCCAAATTGCAGGTTCTTTATTTAAACTGATTGTTCTATTTCTTAAAACAATCATGTGGGAGCCGCCTTTTGCTATATAAATTGTATTATTTTGTATATTAATTCCATCTTCTGCTTCAACAACCTTCAAATTACATATCTTATCTAATCTTTCAGCAAAAACTTTTGTAAAACCTTCCGGCATATGCTGTACAACCAAAATAGGAACGCCCAGATTAGATGGAATGTTAACAAGTACTTCCTGCAGTGCTTTAGGTCCTCCTGTAGATGCTCCTATAACAACTGCATCTATCCTTTTGTTTTGTATTTTTCTCAAATCAGTAATATTTTCTTCTTTTCTAATATTTTCTCTTTCCATCCTTTTACTATATGAGGTTCTATTTTCTACTACAGCTCCACATACAGCACTTCTCAATTCACCAATAAGCCTTTTTTGCACTTTTTCAATATCAAGCGAAATACTTCCTGATGGCTTATTAATAAAAGAAAGTGCTCCATTATTTAGACATTCTAATGTAATTTCTGAGCCTTCTCTTGTTGCACTGCTTAACATTATTATTGGATACTTTTTACCCATTTTCTTTAACTCTTTAAGAGTGGCTAAACCATCTAAATCCCTCATATGTACATCTAATGTGATAATATCTGGATTAAGTACGTCTATCTTATCAACCAAGTCTCTTCCATCTCTAAGTTTGGCAATTACTTCAAACTGTGGCTCTGATTCAATCATATCTGATATTGCTTTTCTCATAAATGCAGAATCATCAACAACTACTACTCTTTTTTTATCCATCCATAATCACCTCTTTACAACTCAATAATTCCTTTTCCTACAACTTTGAGCGTAACTAGTCCATCACTAGCTCTAAGAATCATTGTTCTTCCTTTGTCCCCTCCTATTTCTTCTGCAATAATTGGTATATTCAATTCTGATAAGGCCTTTTTTACAGCTTCTCCATTTCTCTTCCCAATATCACTAATTATACTTTTATCACTAAAGTTAAACATTGAAGCACCACCTGCAATTTTTGCTGTAATATTGCTTTTACTGCATCCTTGTTTCAACATTTTTTCAACTAATATAGGAATTGCTAAATCGGCAAATTTCATAGGATTGGTAACATTTTTAAATTGCGTACTATCTGGAAGCATTATATGTGATAATCCTGCAACTTTTAATGCTCTATCATATAATGCTATTCCTATGCAGGAACCTAATCCTATTGTCATTATTGCTCCAGGATCTAGTACTAAATTCAAATCTGCTATTCCAACTTTAACTTCTGTATTTGTCATATTTACCCCCTAAAAGATATTGTTTTCATCTTCTGATGATAATATCTTTTCCAAATCCAACATAATAACAATGTTTTCTTTTAATTTTATTAATCCATTAATATACTGTCTCTGTACTGTATTTGTTATTTCAGGTGTTTCTTCTATTAATTTAGAATTTACATCTCTAACTTCATATACATTTTCTACTATAATTCCAAACTTTTTTTCTTTTCTTTTTACTACTATTATTTTTGTATTCTCAGATGCCTTTTCCAATCCTAATTTAAATTTAATTCCTAAACTTATTATTGGAAGCACACTATCCTCATAATTAATTACTCCCTTAACAAAATCAGGAGCCTCAGGCAAAACAGTTGGTTCTTCATATCCTAAAATTCTTTCTACTTCAACTATATTAGTTGCATACTTTTCATTGTCCAAACCAAATATTAATACTTTTACCTCTTGATTGCCCATATTACTTCCCCCTTCTATTATAAAACAAACTTCTCAATAACTATTTCACCAGTTTTATCTATCACTGCACTTACTTCCTTTGATGGTACTTCTAACAATGTCTGCTTTTCACCAAAACAGAACATTGTATTACTGTATGCTATATCAGCAGTTATTTTACCATCCTTAGGCACTTTTAAAACTGTGTTTACGCCTGCTATACTTCCTACTGTTTTAAGTTTAATTTCATTTCCAGCACTTAATGTACCGCCTCTGCAAACTGCATTATTTCCTGTAAATTCAATATTCCCCAATGCAATAATATTAGATGTATACTGTCCTTTTCCTGTAATAATCACATTTCCAGAAGCTTCTATTGTACTTCCTTGTACATAGCTGATTGAAATATCTGCTGAATTTGTTTCCAATAATTCTATATCTTCTATTTCATTTTCAACTAATAAAGAAAATTGTTCCAGTTCATCAGCTTCTTTTATTTTCAAAGGTCCTAATCCCAACATTTTATTAATTATAAAACTAGATACCAGACTATCTTTTCTATCATTCTCTGAATTATATTTTAATATTTTTTTAGACAAAACTGGAATGTTTTTAAATTTATTTTCTATTAATAATTTAATAATTTCTCCATATCTGCTGTTTCCAAGCATTTTATTATCTTGAAGCTGTACTGCTGATTTTATAATCTGCTTCAAGTTACTATTGTACACCATTAAATCTTCTTTATGCATTTTTACTGCAACATTATCTGCTCCAGATTTTATAGTAGAAGTTATAGCATTTCCATTAATAACAATCCGTCCACCAGCCTGCAGCTTAGCAGCTTCAACATTTTTCCCAACGGTTAAATCCTGTCCTGCAATAACCTCCATTCCTTCACCAACACTTTTAGCCACTTCAACATTACCTACAAAATTAATATTTCCACTCTTTAAATTTACTTCTTCGCATTTGTACACTTGATTTACAGATACAGTACTTCCTTTTATTGATGGTTTACCTTCAACATTTGAAATTATTTTATTCCCATCAAAATGACAGTTTTCTCCAGCTTTTAAAAGAAGTTTCTTACATGGCTTCTTTTTTATTGTAATTCCCAATACATTAGTCCCATCAGTTCCTTCTTTTCCTGGAATTAACTCAGCAATAACGTCTCCAGGCTGTACATTAGATATAAGATATCTGTTCCTATAATCTACTTTATTGTCATCAGTATCATAATCTACAAGCTCATTTACATCACTAAAATATAATTTTATCTGATCAGAAATATCATTTACAGCTGGTACTCCTTTTGCAATAAGCTTTTCTATAACACTATCTTCTTCACACACTTTAGCCAATTCATCTTCAAAAATTCCAAATTGTACTCCATTATCTAAAAGTATTTCTTTTAATTCTTTTACTGAATATCTTGGTGGCATTTTTACTCCTGCTTTTTTAATTTTAAGCTGCAGATTTTGAGAGTAATCACAATCAAGGAGTTTGTACTCATTTTCAGGTGTATAACTTATAGTTACATAAGCTTCAAGCTTGTCAGTAGTAATTGAAACTTTTACATCACGTACTGCTTCTTCTTCCACAAATTCATAAGTTATATCATCCTCTGCACTTACAGGAGTTTTGAAATTACATTGAACTCCATTTATTAAAAGCCTGACATTTTCACATGGTTCAATTGTTATTAATGTTGTATTATCTTCAAAATCATTTACTATTATTTTTCCGTTTTCTACCTTTGCACCATGATTTTGTTTCTTTACAGATACTTTTTCATTTTTAATGTTCTTTTCTTTAACTTCATTAACAATTTCAGTTTTAGATACATCTTTTGTTTTAGTATTACTTTGTTCTATAATTTCTATTTCAACAATTCTCTTAAAAAAATGCTTTTCATTTTTTGTAACTTTATAATTTAATTCATCTTTTTTTACACCATACTGACTACATGCCTTTTTTACACATTCTTCAATAGATGCACCTGAAATTTTTGAACTCATGTAAATTCCTCCTTACTTATATATTTAGTATACCATAGCTGGTATAAAATTTATATCTATTTATATATAATACCATATATTCCATTAAAATTATGGTATTATTTTTTATTAAATACATTTTTTTATATAATTATCTACTTTTTTATTATACTTTTCCATTAAATCGATTATAATTTCATTTTTTGTATTGATTTTTATGTCATCAACATAACTTATAGGTAAGATTTTAGGTGATGTTCCACTAATAAACATTCCCTCTACATGATTAATTTCTTTGTAATTCATTTCTCTTTCTTCAAACTTAATATTATTTTCTTTAATTATGTCTATTATTATTTTTCGCGTTACCCCTGGCAAAACTGCTTTCAATGGTGAAGTAATAACAATATTATTTTTTACTGCAAATATATTCGATCTGCTTCCTTCTGTTATAAAATCATTTCTGTCTATTAAGATAGCCTCATATGCATCTTTTTCTTTTATTTTTTCATTAACCTTATTTCTAAATTCGTCACTTACTATTTTGGCATTTGGATTACTTCTTTCTCCAAAATATAATATTGTTTTTACACCATTATCATACATTATTTTTGTTGGATATGAATGTGGGATAAAAAATATTTTTAATTCTTTACCATTTATAGAGTAAGTTATTTTTATATTCCCTTCACTTTTCTTTTCATTTTCTATTAATTCTTTAAGCTTATTTGAAATAACACTTTTATCAAATGGCATTTTTTCGTTAATCAAATGAAACGAATTTTCCATTCTGCTTAAATGGTCTTCTAAAAATAATGGTTTTGCATCTATTATCCTTAATACTTCATATATTATCTTTTCCTTCATATTAAATCACCTTCATACTTTTAAGTTTATTTCCATTTTAAGACTTTAAAGGAACTTTTTTTCTTATAGTTAATCAAGTACCCATTTCCCACCAGATTTAGTAATGGTTTGTCTGATAAAGAATCTGAAAACATATATGAATTTGGGTAATCTACTTTAATATTTTTTTCTTTCAATAAAGTTTTTAATCTTTCAACTTTTTCTTCACCTTTACAATTATTGCCCTGCATTTTTCTATTAAATAGTTCATTTTCAAATTCAAATCTTGTTCCAATAACTTCGTCAACTTCTTCAATTGTCAAAAATTCTTTCACGTAAAATTCAGGCGATGCTGAAATAAGGTAAATAAGATAACCCTCAGATTTTAATTTTTTCATCATATCTAGTGCATCATTATATAATATATTTTTCAACACTGACTCATAAAAATCCTTTGTTATTTTGGATAATTCTTCTTTATTTTTGCTTTCAATAAATTTCAAAAATGTTTCCTTTACTTTTTTTTCATCATATTTTTTTATACAGAACATAACTCCACAATATATAGCCCTTGGAATATATATTATATTTTTAATATCTTTAAAAATCATATATTTAAAAAATTCCATTAAAGTTTCTTTTTTAGTTATTGTGTAATCTATATCAAATATAGCTAACTTTTCCATTTTACCCTTCCTCTAAATGTATTTATTTTTAAATACCTGTTAAATATTCAAAAATAAATACATTCAGAGTATATAAAATCTCATTTTTTAGATTTTATATACTCTTCTTATAATTTATTTAAATTTCTTTAAACAATCAGCTATTCTGCCAATTCCTTTTTCAATTATTTCTCTAGATGTAGCATATGATAATCTTATGTAATCATCTAAACCAAAACCGGCACCTGGAATAACAGCCACTTTTTCTTCATCTAAAAGAGCTCTTGCAAAATCTATGGAATTTTGTATTTTTTGACCATTAAGCTCTTTATTTAAATACTTTGATATATTAATCATAATATAAAATGCACCATTTGGCTTTATTATATCAATATTTTCAATTGTACTAAGCTTATCTATCATTAAATTTCTTCTGTCAGAAAATTCTTTTACCATTGCTTTCAAATCTTCTACTGGTCCATTCAGTGCCTCTATCGCAGCATATTGAGCAATAGTATTGGTATTTGATGTCATATGGCTTTGAAGACTGTTCATTAATTTTGCTATTTTTTCACTACAGCCACAGTATCCAAGTCTCCATCCTGTCATTGCATATGTTTTTGATACTCCATTAATAACAACTGTTCTTTCATAAGCATCTTTTGATAAAGAAGCAATACTTATATGTTCATTTCCATCATAAATCAATTTTTCATAAATTTCATCAGAAATAATAATGAGATCATTTTCTTTTGCAAATTCTGCAATTTGCTGTAATTCTGTCTTTGAATAAATAGTTCCTGTTGGATTATTAGGGCTGTTGATTAATACAGCTTTTGTTTTACTGCTTAGTGATTTTTTCAAATCCTCTACAGTATATTTATAATTATTGTCTTTTGAAGTTTGAACAAACACTGGCACCCCATCAGCCAGCTTAACAAGTTCAGGATAACTTACCCAATATGGTACAGGTATTAAAACTTCATCCCCAGGATTTAATATAGCCAAAAAAGTATTTGCTAAGCTTTGTTTTGCTCCAGTTGAAACAACGATTTGTTTTGGAGTATATTCTAAATCATTATCTTCTTTAAACTTTTTACATATAGTTTCTTTCAGTTCTAATATTCCAGCAGCAGGTGTATATTTAGTTTTCCCATCTTCCATTGCCTTAATTGCTGCATTCATTATATTTTTAGGAGTATTAAAGTCTGGTTCCCCTGCCCCAAAACTAACTACATCTAAACCTTGACTCTTTAATTCATTGGCTTTTGCTGTAATTTCAAGAGTAATAGATGGCGAAATATTTTCTGCCTTTTTAGATAATTGCATGCTTATTACCTCCACTATTTTCATTTATATAAATTATTCCTATTAGAATATATCATAAAAAAAATGAATTGACAATTATGAATTTACAATGTACAATATTTAGTTAAATTAGGTAAGAACTAAAAAATAAGAACTAAAAGCAAAGGAAATTTTTTCTAAAACTCTTAGTTCTTAGCTAAATTACTATTGTTCATTTTCTGCACATTCAGCATAATAATCTGCTACCCTGTTAAACTCTTCTTCTTCAGGAACAACCAGATTTTCATCATCCACTCTGAAAAGATATACAGCATCTTCATTTGGATTTTGCGCAAGTAAGTATTCTTTTTCTTCAAATACGAAAGCATCAATAACATCACATGTTACAAGATTGCCATTTTCATCTTCAAGATCAATTACAAAGCTTTCTTCTTCATCCTCTGAACAGCCACATCCACAGCTGTTTTCATCATGTTCACCACAGCCACAGTCACCGCCGCACTTGCATTTTTCTAATTCTTTATCATCCATTATACACGTAAACCTCCTTTTTTGGTTTATAGATTATATTTTAACCTTAAATAAAGAAAAATAAAACCCTATTTGCAAAAATAAATCAGAATTTAATTAAGTAAGAACTAAGAGGTAAGAAGTAAGAGATTTGGA
>CAZLOP010000036.1:0-9655 GCA_964561205.1 uncultured Clostridium sp.
AAATTTCCTCAACTCTTAGTTCTTAGTTTTTAGTTCTTAGCTTAATTTGTTAAATTATGATTTATCAAAAAAGGAACTGAATACTAATTATTTAGTGCGACAGCCCCAACTCAAATTTTATCTTATCATTTCTAATTCTTCAGTATAAATACAATTCTTTATTTTATTATTTTTAACTGCTTTTACACATTCATCATAATCCATCCATATAACAGCTTCTACTTCTTCCCTTTGAAGATTAAGCTTGCTTATATCAAGATTGTTACACTTCATTTTAAAAACTTTTGTAACCTGATTATCATTAAATCTTTTTCCATGAAATACATCTGAAAAAGTTAATCTTCTTATTCCACATTCTTTTAATTGTCTATGATCCGCTTCTATTCCAAGTTCTTCCTTAAGTTCCCTTAATGCAGATTCTACATATCCACATCCAGCTGGAATATGTCCTGCTGATGAAATATCATAACATCCTGGATAAGAATCTTTATTCTCACTTCTTTTTTGAAGAAGCACATCTATTCCACTTTTATTATTGTCCCTTACAATCCATACATGAGATGTTCTATGTCTGTCTCCATCTTCATGTACTTTTGTTCTTTCTTTTACTTTTCCTGTTGGTTCTCCATTTATATCCACTATATCAAGCATTTCCATTATTAACACCTCTATTTTTTATCCATACAAAAGATTCCAAAACCTGCTTTTGTATTCTTCTGCACCACTACAATTTCATAATTCTTATTCTTCTTCAATAAATTTTCTTAATATGTTGAATTTCTTTCCCATATCCTTATGTATTATTTTTTCATATATTTTTGAAGAAATATTCTGCTTTAAGTTTTCAGCAAGCTTTTGAAAACCTTCTATAAAATCATATAACTCTTGTTTTGAAACCTTAAAGAATTTAAGCATATAAACCATTAAAATTATATAATCAGTAATGGTTATAAATGTTATATTTGATATTCCTGTAACATTGCTTACAGCATCAATCACACTTTTATCCACATTTTTATTTTGAAAACGCACATCAAATATTACTTCATTATGAGCTATGCCATTTCTCAAATCTTTTATTGTATAAATAAGTTTTTTAGTTAACATTCCGTCACTATCATTTAATTCATTTATTCCTAAACTTTTAGAAATCATGCGCCTTATGTCACTATTTAAGCATGAAATAAAACTGGCAAATTCGCTAAGAGTTATAAGTTCAAAAATAGCCCATATAGGCAGGCTCACCCCCTTTTGAAAAAAGTGCATTGCAATCTTATTTTTCTGTGAATAAGCTCTTGTTTCAACTTTAAATATTCTGTCTCTAAGTTCCATTCTTTTAATAACTGCCCCTTTATATTTTTCTTCATTACGCCTGCGCTCTTTTTCATTTTTACATGTATTTTTTAGCATTTCATACTGCTTATGGTCATTTAAAAGTCTTTCATATATATCTGTAAAGTTTTCGCTTTTAGCTTCCTTTAATAGAATCTCAAGAACATAATTTTTAAGTGCAGTTTCAATAAACATTATTTTTGTATACAATAATGATTTTAAATACATATCAAAATTGTACACATTTAATAATTCTTCAAAAGTATTATACTTAATTCTGTTATCAGGATTATTTATATACCTGTATCCTTTATATCCATGATAATACCCTATATTCCTTAATTCCTGCTTTTCACTTATGCCATTTATGCTTATATTATGATGATTTCTCAAATACTCCATTAATGAATCAATTTCTTTTGCCATAATACCTCCCTAAACCTTTTATAATATTTTCAAGTTAATTATATAATACTACTCTCATATTAAGAATAAAACAAATTTATAATTATGCACTAATTAATTTCAAAAAAAGAAGTAAATTAACACACACCACGTTAATTTACTTCTTCATTCTATAATACTATCTCGCCTGCAAAAACTGTTCATAGTTTTCTATCTTATCCTCTCTGTTGGTCTTCTTTAGCCAATCATTATATAATAAAATATTTTTTTCTATGTATTGAAGTTTAAGATTATCTTTCTTCTTTTTAGCTTCTGCATACATATTTATCTTTATTATATTTCCCATATTGTCACCTCCTTTTGTAATATAATACAATTTACTATTCTAAATTTGGGCCTAAAAATAAAAAAATTGTAAAACAAATACAAATAACTGTTTATTCAAAAGTTATTATAATTTTTTCTTCTGTTATTATTCCTGTAATATCCTCAAGCTTTGCAAATTTATAAAATTCATCATAATTAAATTTTTCTTTTTCAGTTACAATATAACTTTTATTTGAACATTCAATTATTGCCTTTTTAGTATTTCCATCTTCAAGACTTATTGTACTTAAGAAACCTGTATCCTTATTTATACCGCATACTCCTATAAATGATTTATCAAAAGTAAAGTTTTTTATATATCTGTCTGCTGCTGCTCCTACAACTGCTCCTACCTCTTGATTAAACTGCCCTCCAACGCATATTATTTTTACATTATTATTATTTTTAAGTTCAAATATTATTTCTATCATATTTGTAACCACAATAAGCTTTAAATTACTTTTATTAATTTCCTTTGCAATTTCAAGATTATTTGTAGATATATCCAAAAATATTATATCTCCTTCATTAATAATGTTTAATGCATTTTGAGCTATCTTTCTTTTCTTATGAACATTTATGTTCTTTCTTTCTTCTATTGGTCTTATATCATCATGAGTTCTTACTCCTATTGCTCCCCCATAAACTCTTTTTAATTTTTCTCTTACTTCAAGTTCTCTTAAATCTTTTCTTATACAGTCCTCTGTTACATTAAACTCTTTAGCTAAGTCTTTTACTGCAACTCTTCCCTCTTTCTCTATTTTCATAAGAATATTATTGTATCTTTCTTCTAAAAACATTTTTTTACCTCAGTTTCATTATTACTAAGTATATTATATCACATTTTATTGTTTTTTATTGTTTGCTATTATTTAGTATTGATTTGAATTTGAAATTATAATAAAATGTTCTTAGATAAAAATATGAAATAGCGTTATAGAACAATGCCTAGCGTAATATTTTATAAATGTTTATTTTTTATTATATAAACTAGTGAGGTGAACTTATGATTAAATTAATAGCTACAGATATGGATGGAACACTTCTTGATGAAAATAACAGACTTCCTGCAGACTTTTTTAATACATTAGAAAAGCTTAATGAAAAAAATATAAAATTTGTAGTTGCAAGTGGACGTCCATATGTTACTTTACGTGAAAACTTTAAGCCTTATTCAGATCATATTTATTTTATATGCGACAATGGTGCATACATTGTAGAACCAGACAGAGATCCTATAATAAGCATTATTGACAAAAATGATGTAAATGCAATAGTTAAAGCTTCAGAAAATATTCCCAATTCTTTAGTAATGTTATGTGGAACAAAAGCAACTTATATTAAAGAATGCAGTGAAGAAATGAAAGCAGAAATCAACAAATATTATTTAAATCAAAAATTTGTTGATGACCTTATTGACATTAATGATGACATTTTTAAAATTACAATATGTGATTTTAATGATTCTTCTAAAAATTCATTTCCCATATTAAATCCTCTTTTTGGAGACAAATACAAGCTTGCTGTTTCAGGAAAAGTATGGTTAGATATTAATAATAAAGGTGTAAATAAAGGTGATGCCTTAAAAGAAATTCAAAGAAATTTTGATATATCTTATAATGAGACAATGGCTTTTGGAGATTTCTATAATGATATTGAGCTTCTGCAGGCAGCAGAATACAGCTTTGTAATGAAAAATGCTAATGAAGATATGAAACAATACGGAAAATATATTGCTGAAAGCAATGCTGATAATGGTGTAATTAAAGCCATTTATAAATATGTTCTTTAATTATAATCAGAAATTTCATCATTTTCAACAGCTTGTTTTTCCTCTGGAACCAAAGAATCTCCAGGATTAAAATTTCTATAAATAAATTATAAAGAGTTAACGAAACTAAATTATTTAAGTTCATTAACTCTTTTTATAATAATATTCTTACTTTTTTATCAAAATATATGCACTCTTAGCCGGCATATACAAATTATTTCCTGGTATATAATAAATTTCTTCAGTTCCGGCAGTTTCTTTATTAACAAGTACACTCCATCCACAATCCTGCAAATCTATAAATACTTCTTCATCATTAGCATTAAATATTACAGCAATATCATTACACATATTATTTCCTGTATTGTCTTTTATTTTATAAGCAACAACATTATCTTTATAAAAATTCTCACCCTTTTTCATAAAAATAAGATTTTCTTTAATTTCTTTCCTTGAATTCATTCTAAATGCACGATATTTTTTACGTAATTTTATTAGTCCTTCATAATATTTAACTATATTTTTATATTTTATTATACGTTCCCATTCAAGATTATTTACTTTATCAGATGACTTATAGCTGTCATGATTAAATGTTCCATCAGGGTTTTTCTTGCTTCTTAAAAATTCTTCTCCTGCCTGAAAAAATGGTATTCCCTGCGAAGTTAATATTATTGCTGCTGCAAGTTTGTTCATGCTCATTCTTATATTTTCTGTACTGTCCTTATTAGCCACAGCAAGCTTATCCCATAAAGTATAGTTATCATGAGCTGATATATAATTAATGCACTGATATGGTTCATTTGCCCATGACCAATTAGAATAAATAACTCTGTCATAGTCTATATCTTTTTGACCTGTAGCTCCTACAACACAAAATTTAATGGTATCTTCAAGACCTGTTCGTCCATTAACAAAACCTCTTTCATTTACATTAAAGACATGTCCTTTTACACCATCTCTTGTATCATCACTAAAGGCTGCAATCTGCATTTTATCAAATTTTATTATATTCTGCTTTGTTGCCTGAATGTCACCACTTAAAGTAGTTCCTCCACCAGTCCATCCTTCTCCATACATTATTATAGACTTATCTACTTTATCTAAAGCTTCTCTTATCTGCTTTAAAGTCTCTATGTCATGCAGTCCCATTAAATCAAATCTGAATCCATCAATATGATATTCTTTTGCCCAGTATAAAACTGAATCAATTATTAATTTTCTAACCATATACTTTTCAGATGCAAGCTCATTGCCACATCCTGATCCATTTGAAAAATTCCCATTATAATCATGCCTATAATAATATCCAGGTACAGCAAGATTAAGATTGGAATCATGGCTTCTCCAAGTATGGTTATATACCATGTCCATAACAACTCTTATTCCTGCTTTGTGAAGTGCATAAACCATCATTTTAAACTCTTTTATTCTTGTATATCCACTAAAAGGATTTGTGCTGTATGAACCTTCTGGTGCAAAATAATTTTTAGGATCATATCCCCAGTTATACTGCTCTTTCTGCATCTCTGCTTCGTCAATTGTTTCAAAATCAAATGCTGGCATTAAATGTACATGAGTTATTCCTAATTCTTTTAAATAGGATAAGCATGTTTTTGTAAATGTTCCTGGAATAGTACTGTCCTGGACTGTAAAAGCAAGATATTTTCCCTTTTTTATATCATCAATTCCAGACATTGAATTAATAGAAAAATCTCTAACATGAAGTTCATATAAAACTGCACTTGATGCATTTTCAAGGGGTGGTTTAATATCATAAGAAAAATTTAAAGGATCGGTTTGTTTTAAATCTATTACCATACCTCTTTTTCCATTAACACCAACTGCCTTAGCATATGGGTCAGTTACTTCTCTTTCATCACCATTATTTGTTACAAGATAATTATAAAATTCACCATTTAAATCACGTTTTATTTCAATTATCCATGTTCCATGAACTCCTTTATTCATTTCTATTATTTCTTGTGGAGCATTATTATATTTCTTTTCATCCTTACCAAAAAGAGCAAGTCTTACACTGTCTGCATATGGTGCCCATAGAATAAATCTGCTTTTTTCCTTGGAATATTCAACACCTAAAACACCATCATAATTAATATCTACGAAATTCATTTAATTTTACCCCTCTAAAACTTACTTAACTTTACTTATTATTTTTGAAGAAAAAGCGGGTATATTAATTTTAACCATTCCTCCGTTAATTTTTTCATTCACATCACCAAGTAAATCTATACCTTCTGCAAACTCTAAATTAAGTTCAAGTTCAAAATCATTTTCACTTAAATTTAATAAAACATATACTTGTTCATCTTCAAAGCACCTTCTATAAGCAAGCTGCTCATTTTTTATAACTATATTTTGAAAATCTCCATATTGTAAAGCTTTATTGACTTTTCTGATTTTGCCAAGCTCAACAATATGGTCATATAATTGCGTATTTCCTTTTTCAAATTCTTTTAAATCATATACAGGTCTTAATGGTAAATCTGTACCTTTTCCTTTTGTTGCTGTTACTGCATATTCACTTCCATAGTATACACTTGGTACACCTGGCATTGTATAAAGTATTGTATAAACATTATTTAAATATTCCTGTTTAACTAAAGTACTTGCCAATCTGTTAACATCATGATTATCAACAAAATTATATAAGCACAAATCCTTATAAATTCCTCCATTACCAAAAAGCCTGTTTAATGAATAAGAAATTTCAAAATAATTTTTTTCATTATGACTTGAATAAATTCCTTTATAGCATTCGTAATTAGTTACAGAATCAAGACACTCATCATTTGCCCATCTTCTGTAATCACCATGAATTATTTCACCCATTAACCAAAAATTTGATTTTCTTGCATCTACATACTTTCTTAGTTTTTTAAAAAATTCAATTTCTACTTTATCAGCTGCATCAAGCCTTAAACCATCAATATCAAATTCTTTAATCCAATAACCTACGGCTTCCAATAAATAATCAGTAACTTTATTATTCCATAAATTAAGCTTGACTAAATCATAGCAGCCATTCCATCCTTCATATGTGAAACAATCGCCATATGCACTCTGACAGCTAAAATTCAAATTTGCAAACCAGTCTTTGTATTCTGAAGCTTCACCTTTTCTTCTTACATCTTCAAAAGCCCAGAATTCTCTGCCAACATGATTAAATACTCCATCTAAAATAATTTTAATACCATTTTCATGAAGCTTTGCACATAAAACTTTAAAATCTTCATTAGTTCCAAGTCTCTTATCTATTTTCAAATAATCCTTAGTGTCATACCCATGATAACTTGATTCAAAGACTGGTGAAAAATAAATAGCATTTACACTCATCTCTTTTAAATGTGGTATACACTCTTCAATCATTAATAATCTATTTTTTTCTTCATATTTTTGTCCAGGTTCTAAAACCCCGCAAAATCCTAACGGATATATTTGATAAAATATACTTTCTTGTATCCATGAATTCATAACTTATCTCCCCCTAACAAATACATTATATCATTTTTTTTTATTTTATCCCATCTTTATTACAATCAAGTTATGATTCGTTATATTTTAACTTTTATAAGTAAATTTCAACATAAAAGAAAGTATAAATTATTTTTGTATAAATTATTTTCTATTACTAATTTATGCATTAAAATCATTGTTAATTATAATAAATTTATATTTTATAAATATTAATATTATTATCCTATAATAATATTTTTAAACAAAATTTTATTTTAATTTTTTCTTAATATAAAAATAATATATTTTCAAATTTATGCCTGCACTTTCTGTGATATAATCTTGTAAGCATAATTATAAACTTAAGGAGATTTTATATGAAATTCAAAAAAATAATGTCAATATTAATTTTATCTTCATGTTTAATAACATCAGCATTTACTACTGTCTTTGCAGATTCTACAAATGTAGTAACCATAGGAGCAGATCTAACATCTGAACAAAAAGACAAAATGCTGGATTACTTTGGTGTAAATAAAAATAATGTGGTTATTCTTGAAGTAACTAATGAAGAAGAAAGAAAATATCTTGAAGGAATTGCTACTGAAAATCAGATAGGAACAAAAACATATTCATGTTCTTATGTTGAACCTACAAATAATGGTGGAATCAAAGTAAAAACAGCTAACTTAACATGGGTTACAAGCTCAATGATTGCAAGCACTCTTGCTACATCAGGTATGGAATCGTGTAATGTAGTTGTTGCTTCTCTCTTCCCTGTTTCTGGCACAGGCGGTCTTACAGGAATTATGAAAGCCTTTGAAGATGCAACTGGAGAAAAACTTGATGAAACAAAAAAAGAACTGGCTTCTGAAGAATTAATCACAACTTCTGAACTTGCCAATGATATTGGACAGGATAAAGCTACAGGAATAGTAAATGATATAAAAACTGAAATAATAAAAAACAATACATCTGACACAGCTGCAATCGCAGATACAATTAATAACATAACAAATAATTATAATATTACTCTAACTGATGACCAGCAGGTGCAGGTAGCTTCATTAATGAAAAAAATCTCAGAACAGGATTATGACTATAGCCAAATGAAAGATACATTAAAAAATGTTTCTGACAATGTTAATGAAAATTTAAAAGCACTTGGTGAAAAAGTTAAAAGTTCTGGTTTTTGGGATTCATTAAAAACATCTATTTCAAACTTTTTCAGTTCTTTTTCAAAAAATAATGATTTAGGAATATTAGAAACCACTAATGATAATATATTAGGTGATAATACCATTATTAATGCAACTGAAAGTGATGCTGTTAGAACTTCTACAAAAGACAATTCAAACTGGTTTAAAAAGTTATTTTCTTCAAAAAAGGCATCTACAGATAACTCTTCTTCTGAAGAAATAATTCCAAAAGAAGCTGAACAGGAAGAAACATTTAACGAAAAAAATAATTCAGAAGAACAGTAAAAAATTTTATAGATAAATTAATCCTCTCAATATATGTATATTTCCTTCATTAATTCACATACTAAACATGAAATTCAATGTTAGGAAGGTGTAATTAATGAAAAGAAAAATTATAAAATGCATTGTAGCTTCTTTAGCCATTATTGCTTCTGTATCTTACATTCCAGCTAAAGCAAGTACTCATATATCTGCATCATCAAATATAATAGACGTTTCTTCTAATCATAAGGATAAATGTGATTGTGAAGAAAAGAAAACAGACAAAAAAGATAAACATGACGATTCAGACTGCAAAGAAAAAATCGAAAAAAAAGATGACTGCCAAAAAAATTATGATAAAAATATGATTTTTAACAAAGAAAATGAAAAATATCTTACAAAAGACCAATGTAAACAATGGAAAGAAATAAAAAGCTGTAATGATAAAGGTGAAAAATTAACTGCTGAACAGGAAGAATTCCTTAATACAGTTATGGACTGCATAATCAAAGGCAAATTAGGCGATAAAAATTACAAAGAATTCAAAGAACTAACAACCAAAAAACAAAACAAAGAAAATCTTACTAATGAAGAAAAGAAAAAATTAAAAGAATACAAAGATATGATTTCTTCTAGTAAACCTACAGTTCATGAATTTTTACATGACTTTTTAAGATAAAATATTTAATAATTATTATAAAAAGGAACTATCACTCTAAATAATTAGTATCGTGTATAGTTCCTTTTAAGCTAAGGACTAAAAACTAAAAGCTAAGAGTTTCGGTGAAAAAAACTTCGTTTTTTTATTATATTATTGCAGGCATAATTTCTTAAAATCTAT
>CAZLOP010000037.1:0-9650 GCA_964561205.1 uncultured Clostridium sp.
GGGCTTGACCAAAATAAGTTGTAATATACAGTTTGTATGCAATTTTGAAAGAATATTTCTTTCAATATATATCTCGTAATGATGGCGTAGAGGTAACACTCCTTCCCATTCCGAACAGGACAGTTAAGGTCTACAGCGCCGATGGTACTGCACGGGTGACTGTGTGGCAGAGTAGGACGTTGCGAGGTAAATGGCTCGATAGCTCAGTCGGTAGAGCAGAGGACTGAAAATCCTCGTGTCACTGGTTCGATTCCAGTTCGAGCCACCATATATGGCGCTATAGCCAAGTGGTAAGGCAGAGGTCTGCAAAACCTTTATCCCCAGTTCAAATCTGGGTGGCGCCTCCAGTAGAAAGTTTCAGATTAATCTGAAACTTTTTTATTGTTTATATAGCAAAAAAGTAAAGGATATGTTAGTTAAACATATCCTTTTTATATAATATAAAAGCGACAAAAGCACAGATTCCTATAGTTAAAAGCATTATAATTAAAAAAGCATTGGGATTCTCACTTAGTGGTAAATTAATATTCATTCCGAATATACCACTCATTATAGTTGGAATAGCCATTAATATGGTTAAAGAGGCAAGAATTTTCATTACTATATTTAGATTGTTAGAGATAACTGAAGCGAAAAAATCCATAGTGCTGGCTAAGATATTACTATAAATTTCAGTCATTTCTATGGCTTGCTTGTTTTCTATTATAACATCTTCTAATACATCTTTATCTTCTTCATATTTTTGCATTAATTCTAGCTTAAGCATTTTTTCTAACGTTACTTCATTAGCCTTTAATGATGTAGAAAAATAAACTAGTGATTTTTCTAAAGAATGTAGTTGTATAAGTTCTCTATTTTTCATAGATTTATGAAGTCGTTTTTCTATCATAAGACTTTTTTTATCTATCTGCCTTAGGTATAACAAGTAATAAGTAGATATTCTATTAAGTATTTGTAAAATAAATCGTGACTTTTTAAATGTATAGAAGGATTTAATTTTTCCGTGTAAAAAATCAGATAAAATTTTGCTGTTTTTAAGACATACTGTTATTAGCTGCTTATCATTATGGATTATAGCTAGAGGATATGTATCATATGTTAGTGAGTTATCCTCCATTTCTGTAAATGGAATATCCACAATAACTAACAATGAGTTATCTTCAAAATCTATACGAGAAGTTTCTTCATCATCTAATGCAGATTGCAAAAATTCTAAAGGTACTCCTGTTTTTTTAGATATTAAAATTAATTCTTCATTTGATGGAGCTATTATATTAATCCAGCATCCATTTTCGATGTTGTCTAAAACTTTTAAAGCTGTATTATTTTCGCTGGTGCTTTTATAAATTTTGATCATAAAAATATCTCCTTTTTTGAAAATATACTATATTAATTATACTATTAAAGAAGATGTTGTAAATATTTTATTACTATAAAAGATTTAATAAAATAATAAATCCCATCAATAATATGATGAGATTTATTATTTTAAGAAAAGTGGTTGAAAAATTCATTTTTAGCTTCATTAAGAAGTGATTCATTTTTTATTATATCTGCTGATGTATGTGCTAATGCTTTTACTGCAATCATAATTTGTGAAAAACAGTATTCTGAAATTGTACATTGAGCAAATTCTTTACTTCCATATTTAATGTTAGGATTATCTGTTATTGAAATGTATGGATGAATAGTAGGTACAATATGACTTACATCACCAATACTTAAACCCGCATATACATCTTTGGGTGGATTTATATGAATAATTCCATTTTCTTTTAAGTTATGGCTAAATAATCGATTTAGAGTATGATTTGTAATAAGTTCTTTATTTGGCTGTTCATATAAGAAGAATTTACTGTTAATAGAAGTTATTTGTGAAACAAATTTTGCTATTTTTCTTAATTGTGAATCTCCATACAGTATAAGATCAGAATTTTTAGCTCTGATATAGAATTTTATTTCACATTTTGATGGTACTAATAATGGTGTAAAACCTCCGTTAGAAATGACATAGCTTATATGTAGTCCGTCAGGAAATGTTTTTTGAATTGAGTTAAGCATATTTAGCATTAATAAAGTACAATCTAATGGAGTGTATATTTTTTTATCAAGAAAGCTTAGTTTATTATCACATTCAAATGATATTCCTATAGGTTCAATTGCAGATGAGGAACCACTTTCACAAGTTTCAATATCAGGATGAACTTCCATTACAACATCAATATCATTAAATATGCCCTGCTTTACCATTATTCCTTTACTTCCACCAAGATATTCGCCTGGACATCCAATTAGTATTATGGAAGCACTACATTTATCTGTAATATTACCTAAAGCTAAGGAGCAGACAGTAGCAATTGTTGTTATAACATTATGACCAGTAATATGTCCTTCATTTTCTATAGCATCATATTCACATAAAAAACATATTTTAGGATAACCAGTACCTTTTTGAGCATAAAATGAATTATTAATGTCCAAGAAGTTTTTTTGCACAGAGAAGTTATTTGAATTTAGTAAGTTGCATATATATTCACATGAATTGTGTTCATTATAACTTGTTTCCGGATTATTATATAAATAAGTACATAAGTCTTTTATGTTTTTTTCATTTCTATGTAAGAAAGAATTAATTGCTGATTTCATAGGTATTACTTAATACTAAAGTGCAATATTTAGTATTTTCTCCTTTCATTTATTTGATTTTATTACTGTATTATTGTTACCAAATAAAAAAAAAATATTGCTAAGATAAAAGTGGTGCATAAAACTAATGCAATGGGAAATAATTTCAATAAAATTAAATCTATAACAATAATAAAAAGGAGACCAGCTATGGATAATAAAAAATGTGTAATGTGTGGAAGACAGAGTAATGGTATAATATTAAAAGGTAATGTAATATGCTTAAAATGTGAAAATAGTATTATTTCTACAAGCACTATATCACAACAGTACGATATTTATGTTACTAAAATAAAGAAAATATTATTTAAATAGAAAGATTACAGTGAGGTTAAAATATGGAAAAAGGATTATTTATATCATTTGAAGGTGGAGAAGGATCGGGCAAAAGTACAGCAATTGATAAGATTTATGAATGGCTGATAGCTAAAGGATATAAATGTATTAAAACACGTGAGCCTGGTGGTATAAAAATATCAGAAGATATAAGAAAAATAATTCTTAATAAACAGAATATAATTATGGATTCAAGAACAGAGGCATTACTTTATGCAGCAGCAAGAAGACAACATTTAGTTGAAAAAGTGATACCAGCATTAAAAAATGGTACTATAGTATTGAGTGACAGATTTATAGATTCATCATTAGCTTATCAGGGATATGCAAGGCAAATAGGCATTGATGAAATAATGAATATAAATAAGTTTGCCATAGAAGAATATATGCCTGATATATCAATATGGTTTGATATTGCTCCTAAAATAGGATTAGAAAGAATTTCTGCCAATAAATCACGAGAAGTTAATAGATTAGATTTAGAAAAAATTGATTTTCATGATAGAGTACATGAGGGGTACAAAATTCTTTATAATAAAGATAAAGAAAGGATTAAACGAATAGATGCATCTAAAAGCAAGGAAGAAATATTAGAAGACATAAAGAATATAATTATGAAAAAAATAAAAGAACCAGTTTAAATATATTATTATATGTATTTGTGGTAAAATAAATGTAATGATATACGAAGGGTGGTTATTTTATGAAATTAGTACTATGCATAGTTCAAGATGAAGATTCATCTGAAGTAATAGATGCTTTAACTGAAGCAGAATACCGCGTAACTAAATTAGCAACTACTGGTGGTTTTCTTAAGTCAGGAAATACTACTTTAATGACTGGTGTTGAGGAAGAAAAAGTTGATGATGTTACAAGTATAATAAAAAGTGTATGCAAAAAAAGAAAAGAAGTAATTGCCATACCTACACATTTAAATGGAAGTGAAACAGGATTTGTACCACAGTATCCTGCTGAAATAAATGTGGGAGGAGCAACAGTTTTTGTAATTGATGTAGATCAGTTTATAAAAATATGATGCTAGGAGCGAAGTGTTTTGTCAAAAATTATAGGACATAAAGATGTTAGAGATAGATTAAAGAAAAGAAGTGCCAAAGATTCATTTTCACATGCGAATTTGATTGCAGGCAGTGATGGTATTGGAAAAAGCTTAATTGCAAAATATTTGGCAAGTCATATATTATATAATAGAGATGATGCAGTTAGTGTAGATATTGTAAATTATCGTACAACATCAAATTCATTTGGAGTAGATGAAGTAAGAGAAATTATTGAAGAAGTTAACAAAAAACCATATGAAAATAATCGTAAGGTAATAATTTTGTATGAATGTGATAAGATGACTGCTCAAGCACAAAATGCATTACTGAAAACAGTAGAAGAGCCACCTGAAGGAGTATATTTAATTTTATTAAGTGATTCATTAGAAACAATTTTAGATACTATTCAATCAAGATGTCAGATATATAAGTTAACTCCATTGTTACAGGAAGAAATGGAGCAATATATTGAAGAAAAATATAAAGATTTACCATTACAGCGCAAACAGGCAGCATTAGCTTATAGTATGGGCATACCAGGAAAGATAGACAAATTTATAGAAGATGAAAAGCTTACTGAAATAAGAGAATTATCAATAAGTATATTTGAGGATTTAATAAAAAAAGAAAAAGATTTTGTTTTAAAGTATGAAAAATTATTAGGTAAGTTTAATAATGAAAAATATGATATATTAGATATATTGTTATTATATATCAGAGATATATTAATGTTTAAAGAATTAAATAGTAAAGATAAGATAATAAATTTAGACTATTTTGAAAGAATTAAGTTAATTGCACATAGTATGTCTTATAAAAGATTAAATAGTATGTTAGAATACATTAAAGAAGCTAGGCAAAGTTTTAATAGCAATTCAAACTATTCAATGACCATAAGTGTTATGCTGATGGGATTTGTGGAGGGAAAATATAAATGATAAATGTTATTGGCGTAAGGTTTAAAAAAGCAGGAAAAATATATTATTTTAGTCCTAAAGATTTAGATATAAAAAAAGGTGATTATGTAATTGTTGAAACAGCAAGGGGAATAGAATTCGGAGAATGTGTAATAGGAATTAGAGAAGTTTCTGAGAATGATATTATACTTCCATTAAAGAATGTTATAAGAATTGCAGATAATAAAGATATAAATAAGCATAAAGAAAATAAACAAAAAGAGAAAGAAGCATTAGAAATATGTTTAAATAAAATAGAGCAGCATGGTCTGCTTATGAAATTAATAGATGTTGAATATACATTTGATAATCATAAAGTAATTTTTTATTTTACAGCAGATGGAAGAGTTGATTTTAGAGAGTTAGTAAAGGACTTAGCTACCATTTTTAAGACACGAATCGAATTAAGACAAATCGGTGTTAGGGATGAAGCAAAAATGTTAGGAGGACTTGGACCATGCGGACGTCCTATGTGCTGTTCAAGCTTCTTGGGAGATTTTGCATCAGTATCAATAAAGATGGCTAAAGAACAAAATTTATCTTTAAATCCTACTAAAATATCAGGAATATGTGGAAGACTAATGTGCTGTTTAAATTATGAGCAAGATACATATGAGGATATAAGAAAAAGGCTTCCTCGAGTTGGATCTATAGTAAAGACTGTTGATGGTGAAGGTGAAGTAACAGCAAATTCAATAGTGAAGGAAATTGTGAAAGTTAAATTGAAAAAAGATGATGAGGAAGTAATAGAACAATATAAGATAAAAGAAATAGAATTAATATCTGGAGAATACGAAGATTCAGTAGATGATTCAAATATAAAATTAGAAGTTGATGCAGAAGAAGATAAAGCTTTAATAAAAGATCTTATTAACGAAAAATAGGAGGATAAATTTTTGAAATTTATTATTAAGCTATTAAATATAGAGTCTGAAAAGGATGTGCGAAATATTCAAAGTATAATTGCAGATTGTGAAGGAGTTATTGCAAGTCAAGTATTGTTAGCTAAGAGAGAAGTTGTAGTAATATGCAATGAAGCATTGTTTGATAAAGAAAAGTTTATAGAATCAATAGAAGATATGGGGTATGTAGTGACCTGATATTAATAAATAAAATACTTTAAAAACCATTAGATACATGATAAAATGAAAGTGGTCAATTATTATACTTATTAATTAGGAGGTGTTAATATGGCATTTGTTATTAGTGATTCATGTGTTAGCTGTGGTGCTTGTGCAGATGGATGTCCAGTAAATGCTATAAGCCAAGGAGATACTCAATTTGTTATTGATGCAGATACTTGCATAGATTGTGGAAACTGTGCTAATGTTTGTCCAGTAGGAGCTCCAGGACAAGAATAGTATTTTATTATTTTATATAAATAAAATTATTATGAAATTGTAATGGGTACTACAAAATAAAGATATCACTATATGTGATATCTTTATTTTGTAGTACCTTTGTATAAGCATTTGAAAAATGTAAAAAAAATAGTATAATAATATAAAGTCAAAGTAAGTCAAAAACAAATTAGCAAAATTAAGTTTAAGCAGGTGGAGTTATGGCAAAACTTTCGGATATAATAGAAAATTTTATTAAAGATATGTTTAGTGATAATGATGGAGATGTAATTTTTATTCAAAGAAATGAATTAGCAGATCAATTTAAATGTGCACCATCTCAGATTAATTATGTACTTACTACTAGATTTACTTATGAAAGAGGGTATTTAATTGAGAGTAAAAGAGGTGGAGGAGGTCATATTGTAATAAAGCAGTTAAATCATGATAATTCAAATATTAGAGAAAAAATAATAAGTAATAGTATAGGTAATTCAATAACATACTATAATGCAAGCTTATTATTAGATGATTTGCTTGAAGCAGAAATTATAGAAAAGAAACAGTACGATTTGATGAAAATAGCCATAAATGACAGAAGTTTAGCAGCAGCTGAGAATAGAAATAAAGTAAGAGCTGATATATTAAAAGCAATGGTAATGATAATTTTATCTTAGAGGTGGATATTATGTTGTGTGAAAAATGCAAAAAGAATGAAGCAAAGATTAATTTAGTTAAGATAGTAAATGGAGAAAAACAGGAAATTTGGTTATGTGAAGATTGTGCAAAGAATATATCTGAAATTCCATTTTTGAGTACATTAAGTAAAGAAATTGATTTCCCATTTCAGGGTTTTCTAACTGGGGTTATTTCTAATATTTCTAATGTATCAGAAAATAAATTACAAAAAAAAGAAAATTTAATATGTCCTAACTGTGGAACAAGTGAACATGAATTGAAAAAGACAGGCAAGGTGGGATGCTCTATGTGTTATCATATTTTTGCATCTGATATTAACAAAACTTTAAATAATAAGAAGTCAGAATATGTTGGAAAAATACCTAAGAAGAATAGAACTGAGATAATTCAAAAAAAGAAATTAAAAAATTTAAAAGAAAACTTGCAAAAATTAATTTTAAATGAAGAATATGAAGAAGCTGCTATAGTGAGAGATAGCATAAAACAATTAGAAAGTAGTATATTAGAAGAAAATTTAGTCAAAAATGTTTTAATAGAGGGGGAAGATTATGATGGAGAATTGGATTCATAGCTTAGGAAATTATAATGATGTAGTTCTTAATACGCAGATTAAGTTATCAAGAAATTTCAATGATATACCTTTCCCAAACAAATTGTCAGTAGAAAGGGCAAAAGAAAATAATAAACTATTATACGAATTGGTTAGAGATTTATTTGAGGAACAACAGGTAGAATTATTTGAAATTAGTAAAAATGAAAAAAATTTTTATGATGAATGTATTGACAAATATTTAATAGATAAGAAATTACTTATGGATCAAGAAAAGAATGCATTTATTATAAATAATAATGAAACATTTAGTATTTTATTAAATGATGAAGAACATATAAAGATAAATTGTATTACAGCAGGATTAAATTTAGAAGAAGCATTAAATGAGGCAAATATTATTGATAATGAGATAGAAAATAATTATGAATACGCATTTGATGAAAATATAGGATATCTTACATCGAGTCCTAAAAATGCAGGAACAGGGCTTGAAGCAAAAGTGGTATTACATTTGCCTGCTTTAACATTAAACAACGATATCTCAAAATTTATAAAATCACTAGAGCGAATTGGTATGACAATAAAGAGTAAATATAGTGATGAAAAAGGAGATTTTGGGAATATTTATGAGATATACAATAATGTTAGAAGTGACTTAAGAGAACAAGATATAATTGGAAATTTAAAAGGCCTAATTTTAAATATAGTTTCAGAAGAAAAAAAAGCAAAAGAAGTATTAATAGCTAAACAGAAGAATAAAACCTATGACAAAATATTTAGAGCATATGCAATACTAAAATCAGCAATTTTATTAGAAGAAAGAGAAACAATAGAATATTTATCATATTTAAGATTAGGTATAGAATTGCAGTTATTGCAGATAGACAAAAGCAGATTAAATGAAATTATGATTAAAGTAAGTGATTCATTCATAAGAAGTTATATTGACAAAAATATTGTTGATGAAGAAGTGAACTTTAGGAGAGCTAATTTAGTTAGAGAAATATTATCATAAAAATATTGGAGGAAGGAGTGATAGAATGGAAGAAAGTAAATTAACAGAAAGATCTCAGATTGTTTTATCTGAGGCAGAAAAAGAATCTGAGAAATTTAAGCATGGATATATTGGAACAGAACACATCCTTATTGGAATAGCAAAAGAGAATGGATATGCCAGTGAAATATTAAAAAGAAATGGAGCCTCTGTAGAAGCAATAAGAAGAGTTGTTCAGAGATATATAGGATATGGAGATATAAAAATAGATTATATATCACAGACACCAAGAGTAAAATTGTTATTGGAAGAAAGCTATATGTTTGCTAAAAAGATGAATCACAAGTTTATAAGTCCTGAACATATGCTTTTTTGTTTAGGAAAGCAAAGAGAAGGAATGGGTTTTACTATATTAGCTGCTCTGCAGATAGATGCTGAAGATTTATGTAATTTACTTAAGATGCATTTAATAAATAATTATAGTGATGCTAAGGCTGATAAAGAAAATAAAAAATCAAAAAAAGAAAAGACTCCAATGCTAGATAAGTATGGAAGAGATTTGACAGAACTTGCACAGGAAGAAAGACTTGATCCTGTTATAGGCAGAGAATATGAAAATGAAAGATTATTGGAAATATTATGCAGAAGAATAAAAAATAACCCATGTTTAATAGGTGAACCAGGAGTAGGAAAAACAGCTGTTGTTGAAGGATTAGCACAAAGAATTATACAGGGTGATGTGCCACAAAATTTAGCAAATAAAAAGGTTATTTCGTTGGACTTAACTTCTATGATAGCAGGAGCTAAATACAGAGGTGAATTTGAAGATAGATTAAAGAAAACAATGGATGAAATAACTAAAAATCAGGATATTATTATATTTATTGATGAAATTCATACAATAATTGGTGCAGGTGGTGCAGAAGGCGCTATTGATGCATCAAATATATTAAAACCAGCATTAGCAAGAGGCGAAATACAGTGTATTGGTGCAACTACAATAGAAGAATATAGAAAATATATTGAAAA
>CAZLOP010000038.1:0-9624 GCA_964561205.1 uncultured Clostridium sp.
ACTTTGTGGAAACTTTTAAAGATGAAATTCCTCTATACATGGTCAAGCATCAGGTGAAACCAGGAATAACAGGACTAGCACAGGTAAATGGATATAGAGGAGATACTTCCATTAAAAAGAGAATTGAATATGATATTTACTACATAGAAAACTGGAATATTTTTATGGAGATTGGCATTCTTTTAAAAACTGTCTTTAAGGGACTTATGAATGATGAAAAATTGAAATTAAGCAATAAATAGAATTTCAGAAATAATTGGAGCTGTTGCATTAAATAATTAGTGCACAGTTCCTTTTTTGTTTGATAAATCATAATTTGAACCAATGTACAATGGACAATTGATAATTGAAACACAAATTATGATTTATATAGATGTTAAATATATGTAGCATATTTTATGTGACAGCCCCACAAACTAAAATTGCTGAAAACTCTACTAATCATTAAAAACTTTATTTAAATCAATTTTTAAATCATTAAAAACATTTGAAACATAAATTTCATCTTTATGAAATGATTTATTAACAATGTATTTATCATTTTCCAATGTATATTGAATTATATTTCCATACTGATTAACTATATTATATTCCTGAACACCAAATTTTTCATAAGTTCTCAGCTTTATAAAATAATCATAGTGTTCATAATTTTCTGAAACCACTTCAAATATTATCTTTGGAACAGATGTAATGCTTTCTCCTTCTTCTTCAAAATCACCACATACTATAAATAAATCCGGCTTATATTTATAGGTTTCTGATTCATTTCTAAAAATAACTTCTATCTGTTCATTAAAAAAATCACATTTTGTTCCTTCAAAAAAAGTACCAATTCCCTGAATAAGTTTTCTGATAATTTTATTATGTTTTCTTGATGTATTTGAACTAAGTAATATTTCTCCATTATTATATTCTAATTTATCATTTAAGTTTTCCTTTTGAATTTTTTCAAATTCTTCTATTGTAATAAAATGATTGAAATGATAATCAAAATTCATACCTACACCTCTTTAATCATAATAATAAAATTGACATTTTATCATTTAAGAAATTATATAAATTATATAGGTTTCTCAATTCTATTATAGCAAATATTTTTATTTATGTTATAATGAAAATATTGTAATGAAAAATTTATAAAATAGGATGTGTTGACATTGTTAGAAAACTTTAAAAAGTACTGCAAAGAAAAATCAATAGATTTTTTTCTGCCTATATCTTTTGTACTAGCTATTATTCCACTTATTGTTCGTACAAAAAAAGTAATCTTTGATAATTACTCTGCTGACATAATGGGTGATACTTTAACCTATGATTTATTTTCTCAAAACAAAGCCCTTTTACTTATGATATTTTCAATCATATTGGTTGGCTTTTTTATAGTTTATAGGAAATTTATATTTGAGAAAAAAGACAAAATAATAAACGGAATACTTATATGCAGCTTTGTATTTTTAGTTTTCACCCTAATTTCTGCTGTCTCTTCTCAATACAAGCAGGTAGCCTTTTGGGGTGTATACAATAGAGCAGAAGGTTTTGTTACATATTTGTGCTACTTCATTTTATTTGTATATTCCATTTATACATTTAAAAAAACTGAAGATTATAAATGTCTTCTTAATGCAATTCTTATTGTTGTTTTTGTAAATGCCTTTTTAGGAATATTTCAGTTTAGTGGTAATGATTTAATAAAAACAGAATTAGGAAAACTTATAGTTGTTCCTAATAAAATTATTGAAGAAACTGGTGGCGGAAACCTAAGTCTTCTATATGAAAAAGGCAAACTTTATGGCACATTATTCCATTACAACTATGTAGGAAGCTTTGCAGCCATTGTTATTCCAATATTATTTACTGCAATGATTTTAGAATATGATGTTATGTATAAAATGATTCTTGGCTGTGGTTTTTTAAGTTCTATCTGGTTGTTACTTGGTAGTACTTCACGTGCTGGATTAGTTGGAATATTTTTAGCAGCTGCATTTGCTATATTTATATTTGGAAAAGTCATATTAAAAAACAAAAAGCACTTGGCTATAGGTATAATTTCAATTGTAGTGTTTATTATAGGATTAAACTTAATTTCAAAAGGTGCAGTTTTCACAAGAGTTCCTTCTTTATTTAAAGATGCTGCCAGTGTATTCTCTAATACAAACTCTGTAGATTATCATGAATTAATTCCAATAAAAGATATAAAAAATATTGATGGAACTGTAGATTTAGTTTTTGAAAACAAAACCTTAAAGATTGTTTTTAAAGACAGCAAATACAAATTTTCTTGTGATGGTAATGAAATTAAAGTTAATAAAGGCACTGATAACTATCTTTTAGATTCTTCAGATTTTTCAAATTTATCCTTTAAACTATATAAGTCTTCAGAAACATCTGATATGATGGATTTACTAAAACTTACAATAGATAATATTGATAGCAGATCCTTTTATTTTAAAGCTGATTATGATAATAATACAATCCATCTTGTAAGTTCAAAAAACTTTGAAAACATAGATTTAGAAGAACTTCCTTCAATAGGATTTAAAGGAAAAGAAAAATTAGGTTCAGTGAGAGGATATATCTGGTCCCGTTCAATACCTTTATTAAAAGATTGTTTTATTCTTGGAAAGGGTCCTGATACATATATGTTGTATTTCCCTCAAAATGATCTTTTAGCTAAATATTATGCTTATGATAACCCTAATATGTTTGTTGATAAGCCACATAATCTTTACTTATTATTCGGCTTAAATCATGGAATTATTGCCTTACTTGCATTCCTTGCTGCTGCATTAATTTATATAATTGACAGTTTAAAATTATATGCTTTAAAGAAAGAATATAATGAATCTCAGGCATTTGGTATTGCAACCTTCTTAGGTGTTATAGGATATTTGGGAGCTGGAGTCTTTAACGATTCTGTTATAAGTGTAGCCCCTGTGTTCTGGATTGTATTCGGGGTAGGAATAGCTCTTAACTATATAAACAGAAAAGCAAACAACAAGTAACTATTTTAAAAAGGTTGTTGTACTAAAATTGTTTTACTCTTTAGCATTTATTTAAATCAGAATTTAACTAAGTAATAAGTAAGAAGTAAGAGATAAGAGTTTAGGAAATTTTTCTTACAGAAAAATGAATTATAAACTGCTTTAACACATTAATTGAATAGTATAAGTGATAGATTTTGTGCAAACAAAATCCATGCAATAATATAATAAAAAATCCTTTGGATTTTTCTCCAAATCTCTTACTTATTACCTCTTACTTCTTACTTAATCAAATTCTTATTTATCAAATACAAAAGGAACTGCACACTAACTATTAGTGTGACAGTCCCTTTTCATTTTCAAAAAACATATAGTATTAGTATTTTAGTTCTCTTAGTTTTTAGTTCTTACTTTAAAAGTGTTCCTCTGTTATCAAAATGATACCAGTTATTATTTACATAAACCCATCCAGTTTTCTTTTCTCCACTTACCGGGTCTAAATAATAAGTAATTCCATCCATAGAAATCCATCCTGTAGCCATAACACCATCAGCACCTAAATAATAGCTTTTGCCATTAGATTCAACTTTCCATGTATTTTTTAATAGATTTCCATTTATATCATAATAAACCCATTTGCCATTTATATTTTCCCATTGTGAACGCTTAGAAGATGTTATAACATTTGTATTATCATTAGCTACAACAGTGTAATTATTAGAATTATTTGATGTTGTGTTATCAGTTGTAGTAGAATTTCCATTACTTGATGCTCTATTAATGTTAAGAGTATATGTTCTTGAGTCATCACCATCTTCACTTGTAACCTTTACAGTTATAACATTTTTTCCTTCATTAAGCCATATTTTTGAACTTCTCCAGTCATAATCAGAATTATCATCATCTTCGTAAACTCTTTCTCCATTAACTCTTACAGCATCATCGTCATCTTCAGGTTCTGCTATAACTCTTACATAATTTATTGAATTTTTAACATTTATATCATATGTCCTTGTTTTGCTGTGAAAGTCAAAATCAATTTCCTTAAAATTATTTTCTAACTCTATATCATCTAAATATACATCATCATCATCATCATCATCATCATCGTCGTCATCATCATCATCTTCTTCTCTTTCGATTTTTAATGTATATGTCTTTTTAACAGATGAATAATCAGAATCATCTTCATCATAAACCTTTATAGTGAATTTTTCTACATCACCTTCATCTATTTTTATTTCATCATCACTGTCAATTTCATCTGAGCCATTATATACCTTTACTTTATAGCCTGATTTTGCATCAACATCAACAGTTACTCTCTTTTTGCTTGATGAAATATGACCATAAATTGTTGAAGGATAAGAGTCTCCACTTGATATTTTATTTTTACTTTTATAATCATTATCATCATATAATGATATATCGCTTGACCCATTAACAACATCAACATCTATGTCATCCAAATAGGAATCAGATGCTTCAGCACGAACAGTTCCTAAATTAAATGATGCTGGTACTGCAGTTGCTGCTGCACTAAGTGCTAGACTTAAACCTATTATCTTTTTTAACTTTTTACTTTTCATTTTAATCCCTTCCTTCTGCTTAATAATTTTCTGAAAACTTTATCTTAAAATTATAATCTCATATTATTTACCATTATGTCAAATATTTGTGCAACAATTTTAAATAAAAGCTGTTTCCCTAGGATACTTGTCCTAATTTGAAACAGCTCTTATTTGCTTACAATTTTAAAAACATATTCCTATCTTATCCATGCTCCATCAGAACCTAATCTGTATCCACCAATTTTTGTATTTGAAAGCATTCTTCCAGATTGATCTAAGTAATACCATTTACCATTTACATCCTGGAACCATCCAGTCTGCATAGCTCCTCTTGCATCTAAATAATACCAGCTTCCATTAATGCACTGCCATCCAGTACGTCTAGCACCATTTGTTCCCATATAATACCATGTTGAAGCAATTTGATTCCAGCCTGTAGCCATTGTACCATTACTTTTTAAATAATAAGTTTGTCCATATGTTCTGTCATAAAACCATTGATTTCTAACCATGTTTCCATTTACATCATAATAAGTCCAGCCTGCAGCAGTTTGAACCCATTTAGCTTTATTTGCAGCTGCTGTTGTATTAGATGTATTATTTGTTGTATTATTATTTGAACTTGTTGTTGTACTGCTGCTTGATGAAGAAGTACTTGTAGTAGTTTTTCCTCTGTTTATTGTTATTGTATAAGTTCCTTCATCATCGTCTTCATTTTTTACTTTTACTGTAATTGTATTCTTACCTTTACTTAAAGAAATTTTTTCACTTTCCCAGTCATCATCTTCATCTATTTTTGTTCCATTAACTCTTATTGTATCTTCATCTTCATCTTTTGGTTCAACTATTACTTTTATCTTGTCAACTTCTTCTTTTAAATTTAATGTATAATTTGCTTTATCTTCATCAAAATCAAAGTCTATTTCATCACCATCATATTCTAAAGTGATGTCATCAACAGTTGCATCTAAATCATCATCATCTTTGTCGTCATCATCATCATCATCATCATCATCATCGTCATCTCTTACGATTTTTATTGTATATGTTTTTGTTTTATTGTCATCTTTATTTTCCAAAGTTATTTTTATTGAATAAACATCATCTGTTCCTGCTTTTACTTCATCAAGTATATCATCTAAATCATCGTCATCATCATAAGTTTTGCCTTTACCATCTTTTATTTTTGTAACTTCCCATCCACTGCCTTCTGTCAAATCAATTTCTAATTTTGAAGTACTTGAACTCTTTAAATTAACATACATTGTACTTGGAACATCATCATCATCATCCCATTCATCCCTTGACTTACAGCTGTCATCTTCATATATTTTTAAACTGCTGCCTTTATATTTTGATATTTGTATGTCTTTTAATGCTTCTTCAGTTGCAGCTTCTGCTTTTTCTATTCCTAAATTTTCAGTTAATGCAGTTGGTCCTACTGCTGCAAATGCACTTACTGTAAGTGCCCCAGCAACTACCTTTTTTAGATTTTTATTCATTTTAATATTCCTCCCTTTATGCTTATAGAATAATTCTACCACTTTGTAATATAGATGTAAATTTGGATATACTTAAATTATTCTTAAATGTTTTCCTATTATATAATACCATTTTATTAATTGTTTTGAGTACTATTTTCATCTGATTCAACCCATAAATAACCATTAGCACTTAAGATATCTTTTGAAACCAAAAAATATTTTTTAGTCTGGGAAACATCATTACATGTTATATCTAAATATAACCATTGTCCATTAACTTTTACTTTATTCCAAACATGCTCCCCGCCATTTAATGTTCCACTTATTATTTTACATTCTACTCCTGCAGCTTTTAACATTTTATAAGCTGTCATTGAATATCCCTGACATATGGTTTTTGATGTATTTAGTGCAGAATATACGCTGGTGCTTCTATAAATATCATTTCGTTCAGAACTGTCAGTAATTTCTCCACTATTAAGTTTTTGTATATTGGTATATAAATCATTATCATATGAAAATTTATTTTCAATATAATTACTTATTGCCATTACTTTATCATAATCAGACATTTCATTTGTAATTATTGTATTTACAGCATTTTTCAAATACTCATCAACATAATTCTCTTCTTCTTTAGTTTCCACAAAACTTGTATTTACTGTTACTTTTAAAGAATTCTTTTTACCTTTGGCATTATAGGAGATTCGCCCCCATGATTTATCTAAATAGTCATCTTGTGCATAGGCTTCTTTAACAATATTAACAAGATCATTACGAATATCATATATACTGCCTTTATATGTGAAGGTATAGCTTGTCTCTCTATTTTGTCCACTAGAATATATGTCCTCTTTAATTTCATCAAGATTATAATATGTTGCTGCCTGTGCATTTATGCATAATACCTGACTTATCATTAATGCTGCTGAAAATTTTCTTAGTCTGCTATTCTTCATAATTTATGTTACACCTCCAATTTAACTAAGAACTAAAAACTAAGAACAGCAGTAGATTTTGTCCAGCAAAATCTATACAATAATAAATTTCATTTTTCTGTAAGAAAAATTTCCTTAACTCTTAGTTCTTAGCTCTTAGTTCTTACTTATTTCAGAATATGGGCTATATTTCTAAGCTTGTTCCTCGCTAAGAAATATTTGAATGAACATATTGCTGCACAATATGGGCTATATTTCTAAGCTCGTTCCTCGCTAAGAAATATATGCCCCTCTAGCATTCACTTTATATCCATCAATAGTAGTATTAACTGCCATTCTTCCATCTGGATAGAAATAATACCATTTCTCATTTGTATCTTTCATCCATCCAGTAACCATTGCTCCACTCTTATCAAAATAATACCAGTTCTTTTCTATAAATCTCCAGCCCTTTGTCATATATCCATTAGATTGTAGATAATACCATTTTGAACCATCCTGAAGCCATTTATTTCTCATAACATTTCCATTAGCATCATAATATTTCCATTCAAGTCCTTTTTTTACCCATTGGTTTCTATACTTATTATTATTTGTCTCATTTTGTGCTCCATTATAAGTATAACTCACTCCATCATAGAATGAAGTATTACTAATATCTGTACCTGTTGCCATAGTTTTTCCATCCACTACTTTAGCAGCTGTAGATGCACTGGATGCTGCACTGCTTCCTGAAGAAGAACTTGTACTATTTTGACTGCTGTCATTTTCTTCATCTTTATCTTTATTTAATCTTTCAACTTTAATACTTATAGTTCCTTCTAAATCATCTTCATCATTATATACTTTAATTTTTACTGTAAGTGATTCTCCCTTTGCTATATCAATTTTATCTCCACTTTCATAGTCATCATCATCACATTCTATTTTTACATCATAATCATTTTCTGTTGATATATCAATATTAAAGCTGTCTACATCCTTATCTAACTTTGCATAATATTTAGAGATGTTTGACTTATATTTTGTTGAAGTTTCATATGATGAATCTTTATACAAAGTAACTGAGTCTGATCCATCTTCCTCACATACCTTTAATGAATCAATTCCGCTTATACTATCAGCCCTTGCCTCCATTTGTAATACATTAATATCACTTGATATAAAAGCTCCTGCACTGCTTATTGCTAATGCTAATGCTGTAATTTTCTTCAAATTATTAATCAATAAAAACAACCCCTTCTTTATTTAATAAAAAAATCATTACTTATTAATTCTTAATATTATTTAACGTATTGGCCATTCATTCCCAGCTTATATCCATCAATAGTAGTATTTTTTGCCATTGTTCCATCAGATAATAAATAATACCATTCACCTTCGGTTGTTTGTATCCAGCCTGTCTGCATTGCTCCACCTTTATCAAAATAATACCATTTTCCATCTATATATCTCCAGCCTGTTGTCATATAAGAATTTGATTGAAGATAATACCATTTTCCACTGCCATCCTGGAACCATGCATTTCTTAAAGGTTCTCCATTTTCATTATATCTTATCCAATAGTTTCCTTTTTGAACCCATTCATTTTTATATGTTTTTGTTTCAACTGTAAGATTTGTATCTATATGAGGCAGTTTTATATTCTCAGTGTTTGAAACTATACCGCTTGTATCTTTATTTAAATCATCTAAATCTGCGCTTTCTCTTTTTACTGTTACTTTATATGTTTCATAACATTTACTTACTTCTCCATCTTTACGTGCATCCTTAAACTTTTTTTCCGATCTGTAAACTCTTACATAAAGAGTTTGTCCAGCTCCATCAATGTCTATATCATCTCCAGTTTCAAATGCAGATGCTGAATCAGATGAAGATGTGAAAATTCTTGCAGTAAAGTAATCATCGTCATCATCATTATCTTTTTGTTTAACACTTACACTTAATCTTACTCCATCGCTGTCATCAGGCATTATAACATAAAATTCCCTGTCATTACCGTCATACTCTATTATTTCACAATCATCAAAATTATTTACAAAATCTAATTCTTCTCCTTCTATGGTCTTTACTGTCATAGTTTTTATTTCACCAGCATCAACAGATATTGTATAAGCCTCTGCTTTTGTTGTAAACATATTTTCAGGTGAAATTGCTCCTGTACAACATAAAGTTCCTAAAGCTAAAGTTCCGCATAATATTCTTTTAACATTTTTGCTCATATCTACTTCCTCCATAACTATTCTAACTTTCATTCTACAATGAAATTATAATTAAATTATTAACAATATCTTAATTTACTATTAATTTTGTTGTATATTTATCATATTCCTTTTATAGTTATTATACGTTATAAAATTAATTATGAAAATATAACCTTTTTATATTATACATATATTTTTAATTAACTTCAATTCATAAATAGGAACTGTCGCATTAAATATGTTCTATATCTTTAGCATTTATATAAATCAGAATTTAATTAAGCTAAGAACTAAAAACTAAGAACTAAGAGTGAAGGAAATTTTTCTTTCAGAAAAATAAAATTATATGTTTTATAAAAACAAAGTTTTTATAAAATGCTTTAACACATTACCTAAGCCATAGATTTTATATGAAAACTTATTACTTCGTAATAAGGGCTAAT
>CAZLOP010000039.1:0-9377 GCA_964561205.1 uncultured Clostridium sp.
GATAGCAACAAGTTTGATTGCAGTTGCACCAATGCAGGCTAATGCAGAATGGAAAAAAGATAATACAGGATGGTGGTATACAGAAGGAAATTCATGTGTAAAAGACAGTTGGAAGCAGATAAATGGAAAATGGTATCACTTTGATTGGCAAGGATATATGGAAACAGGATGGTTTCAAGGATATGCTCGTTACTTTGGTGGACCAGTAGATTATTATTATTTAAATGATGATGGAAGTATGGTAACAGGAACTAAAATTATAGATGGAATTCAATGTAGATTTGATAACAGTGGTAAATGGTTAGGATATTCAGAATCAGATTTAACACACTTAAATATAAAACAAGGTATTACTTCAATTGAATATGATAATAATGATTCAACTGATTATAATAGTGATTGGGATGGTTTTCATTGTAAAGATGCTGTTAATGATTGGACAGCAAAGGGATATATAGATGATATGATATATATAAAAGATAATAAAAAAGTATTAAATGGATGTGTAGGAGATTATTATATTGAAAATGGTAAAGTGGTAAGAAATTCTTGGATTAAAATAGGAGATAAAATATATTATTTTATGGTTAATGGAAAAAAAGCAGTTGCAAATTATATTGATGGTTATTGGGTTGATGATATTAGAGGATTAGATAAACTAAGACCAAATTCATTAAATAAAAATCCAAATAATATGTGGTATGTAAATAAAGAAGATGGAACTGATGTACAAATGACAAAAGATGAATTTAATAAAAATATTGAAGAAAATAAGATTGTATTTAGGGGAAAAGTTCTTGGATATGATTATTTTTTAAAGAGATAGGTATTTAAAAAATATGATAGTTTCGGACAATTACTTAATAAAAAAGATATTTCGTAATAAATGTGAAATATGCAAAAAGAATATACCAACAAAAACTGTAAGATCGTTTGATGGTAAAAAAATTAGAATATGCAGTAAATGTTATAAAATAATAAAAGTTTAAGGAGAATTACATTATGAAAGGACAAAAGTGTTCTGCATGTGGATATAAAATATCAGCAGGAGAATCTATATTATTAAACATAGGCAAAGTGTTAGGAGAAGTATCAAAAAGAATTCCTCAACAACAAGCTTTTGGAACTAATACAATATCTAATATAACTGAATTGAAATGTCCTAATTGTGGACAAGTAGGCAGATGGGTAAGAGATGATGAATAACAGATAAAATGAAAAAGCTGTTTAAGATGATAAAGGTCTTAAATGGCTTTTTTCTATGTAAAGAAAGGTATAATGCAGATGATAAAAATGTTACAGATAATAATTTTGGTATTGGAGCTGATACTAGAAGGAATGTCAGAGGAAAAAGCTATAAGCAACACATCAAAAAAGTTTGGAATTGCAGAAGAACTGATAAGAAGGTTTTTCTAGTAATTCAATAAGGTGGAGAGATCCATCTTTTTTTTGTATAATAAAATAAATTTTTATTATATATTCAGACAAGGAGAGATAAAAATGTGTAAAAATAATGAAAATGAAGTTAATGAGAAGAAATATAATATAGAGAATGTGGCGGCTGAAGTATTAAGAATAAGAAATATAGATAATATAAAAGATAATAGACGTCCTGTTCGTAGAATATGTGATAGTATAAAAGATTTTTGGGGTGAAGAATTTATAGACATACTTTTATATAGCGATGTTGTTTTCAAAAAATTAGTATCTTTGGCTAATGAATTATATTGGGATCCTGATGCAACAAAAGCGTTAAGGAGAATGGTGTCTAATAAAAATGTAACTAAAGAGCAAAAAGAAAGATTTAATTACTCACTAAATGCTTCTAAAAAATATGGTAAAAGTGATGAAGAAAAAGAAAAAATAGAAAATGAATATAATATGGAAATGAAAATCAAAAATCAAATTAGAGAAATTCGAAATCAAATACCAAATGATTTTTCAGATACATATGATGAATATATAAATTTGACAGTAAGAACATGTACGACATTATCTAAAGCTAAAGAAGATATTTTTAATGTAAATGAAGAGATAATGAATATATTAAATAAGAAAATAAGAAAAATGAAATATGATATTGAAGGTGTTGAATTACTTTCAGAACAAGATAAAATGGGTGGAGCAGAATTTTTAGAAAAACTTGATAAGCTATATAAAAAATATGAAGATATATTATAAATTAATTTTAAAAATAAGTCAATAGTTTTGGCTTATTTTTTTTCTGACAATTTTTAAAAAAGTTGATATATTTTCTGTCGCTGAATCAATAACAAGATTTTGATAAGATATATTTAAAGATATATCTTAGAAAAAGCAAGCTTGCATTATTTAATAAATTGAAAAGGAGTAATGCAAAATGGCAGTAAAGAAAGTATCCCACATAATAAGACCACAAATAATATCTCGAATAGTAGATGAGAATAAAGTAATTCAATTAGAAGAAATTCAACCAAAGTTTGGTAATGGAACTGAAAGAGCTATAATACTAGGATTTGAAGCTACAACACCAGCAATTTCAAAGGGAAGACTTGTAAAAAGAGCGAAAGTTACATTTGCTATTGGAGAATATCAACTAAATCAGAATTTTCTATTAATCAATTATCCAGGACAATTGATTTATCAGCTATTTATGGCTGTTGTAGGAAGAACTAATAATGTAACTATAGATGAGCTATTAAATAAGGAAGTTGGACTTGAACTAAAAAATGTAACTACAGATAAAGGCATATATACTAATGTAACACGAATTTTCAATGTATCTGAATTACAAGCAGAAGAAGACGAAGAAAATTCATTTGAGTCACATGAAGAAACAACAGAAGAATAACACAGAAAACTTAGGATGGAGTTGGAAGCCATCCTAGGTTTCCAAGCCATCCTTCTAAACAAGAGGAGGATAAGCACATGTCTAATATAACAGTAGAAAAATTGAAACAAGGCAAAATTTTTCAAGTTGAAGCAAGAAAAGAATTATCAGATAAAGGACTAATAGCATTAAATACAAAAGAAGATGGAAGTATCCAAAGAGTAAAAATATGTGAGCCAATATTTGTTGATAGGACATTTAATAATTTAGACAGTGGCGAACATTTTTTGATAATTGTAAGCAAAGTTAAAGGAATCTATGAGGAACAAAAGTATTCAAGAGAAATCCTTATACCTAACAAATTGATTACTACAGTTAAGTATGGTAATGACATTCCAGCAGAATTTGAGAAGATAATATCAAGATATCTTTCAAATCAATCTATCACAGCCCCTCACAGTTTTGTCTATAGCAAAGTTGGATGGAATTCAGATAAAAAAGGACAACTAGAATTCAGACTTGATAAGTCAATAAGCAACAATCCAAATTACATTGCTATAAATGACCAAGATTCATTAAGATTTAATGTCAGTTGTAAAGGAAGCATTGAAGATTGGATTAATATGTACAGTAATGAGGTTAAAGGAAACACAGCATTAGAAACTATGATTTGTATTAGTTTTTCGGCTGTAATAGTTGGATATTTGAATAAAACTGAAAAAGATGTTGATACACTAATAATTCACTTAGCTGGAAAGAGTACAACAGGCAAAACTACTGCAACCAAACTAGCATTATCAATTTTTGGATTACCAGATATAAGGAATAAAGGTTTATTAAGAACTTGGAATGCAACAGCTAATTCAATGATAAATTCACTAGGTGGAAATTTCGGAGTACCAATGGCTTTTGATGAACTATCAATGGTAAATCAAAAGAGTATAACTAAGGAATTGTATACTATAGCGTCAGGTTTGGAAAAGGCACGTCTAAGTGATTCTATAACTCAAAGAAATCAGCAAACATGGGCAACTACAATAATTTCTACAGGTGAACAATCAATATTTGAAAAAACTAATAACAATGCTGGTTTGAGAGTAAGGGCAATTTGTTTTGAAGGCGTAGAATGGACAAAATCAGCAGAAAATGCCGAAAACATAAAGAAAACTATAAATACTAACTATGGAAATGCTGGGGTTGAATATGTAAAACATATTTTCAATCAAGGATTTCAAATAATAGATGATAAGTTTCAACAATGGAGAGACAAGTCACTAGAAGTAATGCCTGGTAGTGAATACAAAGATAGAATTGCTAATAAGTTTTCTGCGATATTAACTGCAGGCGATATTGCTAATGAAGCATTAGGATTGAATATTGATTTAGAAGCAGTTTTAAACTTTTTAAGTGCAAATGAAGCTGAAAGCATTAAGGAAAGAGACTTTGGAGAAAAAGCATTTTTGGATATGATACAAGTCATAATTCAAAATATATCTAATTTCAAAACAAGCAATAGTTACTCAACACCTAGAATATGCTGGGGAATTATTGAAAATGATTTTGGAAACTATCAAGTAATGATACTTAAAAATGTATTACAAAGAGAACTTAGGGCACTAAACAATGAAGATCCTAAAATTGTAATAAGAGAATGGAAGAAAAAAGGATACCTAAAAAGCGAAGGCGACAGAGCAAGCATACGAAGACAAGTCTTTTCGAAAGATGAACAAGAAAAAAGAATGCAGTCTCTAGGTGTGCAAAAAGTACCTAAAGGAAAGCTTGCAGATACAGTATATATTCTAAAAGTACCTAAAGAATACTTAAAAGAATATTTAACAGTTAATACATTTCCAACTCCCGTTTCATAATTGGTAACGGGTAACAAAACCCGATACAAAAGGCAGATAAATAGGCAAAACACCCGTAAAACCCGAAAACCCGATAGAAAACTAAGTGTATAAATAAAGAGAATTCAATAATCATTCTAAAACACTATAAAAAGAACACTCTAGTTTCTAACGGGAAAACGGGAATATCTGGAAAGTGTAGATGCGGTGAGGGTTTCAGAACGGGAACTAAAAAAATCAAGAACGGGTTTGGCGGAGCTGAACTAGAAAGAATGTAAGAAGAAAGGAAGATAACAATGTCAGTAAAAAGAATAAATTCAGATAAACAATCAATAGCTAATGAAGGAGTGGTAACAATGAATAATAATGAAGTAAACAATTTTGAAGAACAAGAAACACTAATGTCTAATGAAACTGTAATCTCAGAAGAAAAAGACATAAAAGAAGATGAAGTCTCAAACAAAACTAAAGAAGAAAATAGTATAGAAGTAGCTGAATGTATAACTGATGCAGTACCATTTTCAGCTAAAAACACAACAAGAAGTCTTGCAACTAAAGGTGTTTTCACTCTAGTAAAAGCAAAGACAGGAAACAGAGCAGTAATAAACAAAGAAGCAAGCGAATACCTTCAAAATCCAAGTACACTTCAATTTTCCTACAATGAAGATAGTCTGATAATAGGAACTAAATTACCTAATAATAACAATAACTTCAATGTAAAAGCATATAAAAATAGATCAATAATATATTCAGTACCTCTAGTAAGAGAAATAGCCGAAAGGTTCAAACTAGATTTCAGTAATAGAACTTCAATGACATTTGATGAAGCTGAATACACAAGCTATGAAGGCTCACCAGTTCTAATCATAAAGATAAAATAATAATACAAATCATAAGAGTTTTTGGAGCAGACAAAAGCTCCAAAGACTCCAATAAAAATAGAGCTAATAAATGTTTTACGAATGAATATAAAATGTTTGATAAATATATATTATTAATTTGATACTAGGAGGATGGTAAACATGGAAAAACAAAGAGAACAAGCAACAGTAAATGAAATAATAGAGGTGATTTCAGACATCATCCTTCAATGTATCAATAATAAGAATGATGAGGATGTGAAGGAAAATGTCAGTAACAGCAAGAATAATAGCTAATCAGCAGGCAAAAAAGGTAGCAATCTATTGTAGAGTTTCAACTACAGAGCAGGCAGAAGAAGGTTACAGTATAGGTGAACAGAAAAAACTTCTCACATATGAATGCGAAAAGAACGGAAATACAGTATATAAAATATATAGTGATGAAGGTATTAGTGGAAAAAACATAACAGCAAGACCTGCACTAAAAGAGCTTCTAAATGATGCTAATGAAGGTAAATTTGATAGTGTCATGGTATGGAAGATAAATCGTATAGGCAGAAATCTTAAAGATGTACTTGATATGGTAGATTTGTTTGACAGAAATAACATCACATTCAAATCAGCTACAGAACCATTTGATACAACTACACCAGGGGGAAAAATGCAGTTTCAAATGGTGGCATTGATAGGTGAATTTGAGCGTGGAACAATAGCACAGAATGTAAAAATGGCAATGATGGCACGAGCTAGGGAAGGACGTTGGAATGGTAACATTATCATAGGATATGACTTGAAGCAGAAAGAACATACTACAAACAAAAAGAGAAAAGATACAGAGCTTGTAATAAATGAAAAGGAAGCTGAAATTGTAAGAACTATCTTTAAAATGTATTCTCAAGGTAATGGATATAAAGCTATTGCTAACTACCTTAATAAGTTTGGATATAAAACTAAAAAAGGTAATCCATTTAGTCTTACAGCTATAAAGGATATCTTAAATAATCCTGTATATATAGGAAAGATAAGATACAATTTGAGACCAAATTGGAGTGAAAAAAGAAGAAAAGGAACAAATCCTAATCCTCTAATTGTAGATGGAAAGCATGAAGCAATAATAGAACAAGAGCTTTGGGATAAAGTACAAAGTATGCTTCAAACTTCAAAAGGAAAGCCATCAAGAATATATGATGGAGAATTTCCATTGACAGGAATACTAAAATGTCCTCAATGTGGAGCTGGAATGGTAATCATGAGAACTTCAAGGACAAGAAAAGACGGAACTAAACGAAGATTGGAATACTACTGCTGTGGTAACTGGAAGAATAAAGGAACAGCAGTCTGCCATTCAAATGCAATAAGAGTAGACAAAGCTAATGACTATGTTTTTGGAAAGCTTTCAGAACTGCTAAGTAATGATAAGCTTGTAAGAGATATAGTAAAAAACATCAATACAGATAGAAAAAATAAGGCAGATCCATCAAAAGATGAACTTCAAAAACTAACAAAGGAACTTGATAAGATTTCAGCTAAGAAGGACAAACTATTTGAAGCCTTTGAAGAAGATATAATAACTAAAGAAGAATTCAAGGAAAGAGTAGCGGAACTTCAATCAAGGGAAAGACTTCTTCAAGAAGATGTAAATAATCTAAAGATGAATGTTTTGGATGATAATGTACAGCAAGTTTCATATGAGATGGTAAAAGAGACATTGTCAAAGGTAGGAGAAATGCTTGGAAATTGCAAGTCGATGGAGCAGAAGAAAAAACTACTGCATATGTTGATATCAAAGATTACAATAAATGAATTGAGGGAAGTTGATTCAATACAGATTAATATAAATGATAACTTAATAGCATATCTAAATAACGGAGGAGAACCAAATCCAGATGGAGGAGGTTCTCCTTTTTCTTTTGTTTCAAGACGAAAGCTGATGATGAATTCTGTGAATATAAAAATTCACATATGATTTAAAAAGTAAAACTTTAATGCAGCATTAGCACACAATAGTTTTGAATATGTGGTGCAATTAAAGATTAATATTTAACATAAAGGAAATTTGATTATAAATTATATATAAAGAAAAATGCACAAATATAAATTGTATGGTATAATATAGTATAAATGAAGACTAGATATTAAATGAATAACAGATTGAATTGAAATATTTACAGAAAAAAGTTTGACGCAGGATAATGACAAGAGTAATATATAAGTATAGAACACAAATAATCATTCGACTGCAAAGACATAAAATGATTAGAAACAACAAAAGATATTGACATGAAAATGACACGATAATATAATATTAAGTGTAGGAGGAAAAATATGTTTGAAAATTTTAAAAAGATAAATCTGACAACAGGGTTACCATACATATCAATAACTAATAATGGAATAACTTTTTCAAAAAGTTCGGTAATTAAAATGGGAAAGCCAAGCTATGTAGTTTTCTTAATAAGTGAAGAAGAGAAGAAAATAGCAGTTCAGATTTGTGATAAAGAAGAGGAAAGTGCAGTTCAATTTTTTAGAAATACTAAAAATATGAATGTTAGAATAAACAATAAGGATTTTCTCAATTCTCTATCTAGACTTATGAATTGGAACTTAGAAGAAGAAGGATATAGAATTCTTGGAGAATGGTATGATAGTGAAAAAGCAATGTTAATTGATTTAACAAAGGCTACTGCAATAGGAGAAAAAGATAATGAAAGTGTTGATTAGACGGTATTTCCGTTTAATATAAAAAATGAAGCATAATAAAGGCGGCAACCAATATTAGCTTCATTTCCTTAAAAAAGCTGTAAACTAAAACCCGTTTACAAGCTAAATCCTAATCAAATTTAGTTTAACATTTTTACAGCTTTTTTTCAAGGAGAACCTATGTATTTTTATATGTATAGGTATATTTATAATGGAAGGAGAGTTGTAAAAATGAGCAAAAAAGAATCAAAGGAAAAAACAATAAAAGAAGATGATTCTAGGGAATATATTTTTAGACCATGGATAACCAAAAATGGTAAAAGAATATATGCTAAGAATTATGGAATTAAAGCATTTAAAATATATATAGATTAATAAATAACATAGCAAATAAATAGATGAATGTTTTAAACGGGTCATTCTTCTATAAAATAATATTTTTATAGAGGAGGAAAAATCATGGGAAAAAATCAACATGTTGTACCAAATGGTACAGGAAAATGGAAAGTGAAAGGTGCTGGAAATAGGAAGGCAACTGTAGTAACAAAGACACAAGGGGAAGCAATAAAAAAAGCTAGAAGTATTGCTATAAATCAGAAGTCGGAAGTTGTTATTCATAGGCAAAATGGTCAAATAAGACAGAAAAATTCATATGGTAATGATCCATTTCCACCAAGAGGATAAAATCTAATTAAAACAAAATAATTTAATATATAATCTATGCAATATAACGGAGGAGAACCAAATTCATATGGAAGAGGTTCTTCTTTTTCTTTTGTTTCAAGACGAAGGTTTATAAATAAGGATTTGTATGTAGATGAAAATTTTTACAAATGTTATAATGGTAAAAGATACAACAAAGGTATAAAAGTGTTAGAGGTGAGTATAATTGAATCAAAAGTATCATCATTTAATACCGAGAACATATTTAAAATCATGGTGTTATTCAAACAAGAGTATTTATGTATTTAATAAAGAAAAAAGAAAATATGAAACTAAGAATATTGAGAATAATTTTGGAATTACTCAATTTCATTCCATAGTTGCAGGAATGCCTATATGTGAAGAAAATGATTTAAAAAAAATTTTTGAATGTTTAGAAGGATATTGTTTAATGTAAAATAAAACTGTAACGAAATGCAATCCAAAAGTGTAACACTT
>CAZLOP010000040.1:0-4474 GCA_964561205.1 uncultured Clostridium sp.
ACAATTAAACAAATTAGATGAGAATTTTATGGATTATATCTGCTATTTGAATGAGAAGTATTATAGAAATGGGTTCGTTGATGCTATTCAACTAATAATTGGTAGTTTGGATAAATAGTATAATGTTTTTCTAGAAATTAACCTAATTGTCCGCACTTGGCAATCATATGCGGATAATTAGGGTTGTTTTATGATTTTTTTGTGAATTTTATTGTAATTTTTCAAAATTCATTGTATTATATATAAAATTTAATTCTAATTATTGCATTTATGCAATTTTATCTTAAATAATTTTGAAAGGACGTGTTTTTTTATTAATCTTTATGAAATTTTAAATTCTGTTGACAATACCCTAGAAAAAAATATTAAATCCTATGATAATTCTTTTGTTGATAATTTTATTGATGAATTAAAAGATTTTCTTTTAGACCGTAGAGATATTAATAGACTAAAGCAAATGCCTGAAAATACTATGTATGAAATTGATGGAGAAAGTGATGATTATTTTGTTACTATGGTTGACTCTAAAATTCCTAATTTACCTAAATTAAATGGTTATTCAGATGATATATTTTATATTCCTAAAAATATGTGCAATTTAGATATTGATGAGTCTCTATATAAAGTTGAGGATATAATTCAAGAAGAAGTTCATTACAAAAATTATTTGCAATTAAAAGATGGTATTTATACAGTTGTTGATGAAAATGGCAATATTTTAAAATAAAAAATTAGAGAATATTTTCTATTCTCTAATAATATTGCTTGTTTACTTTTACCATTCAAATTTATATCTAATTCTTCTATTTCTATGGTAGTTCCATTACTTGTTATCCATATTGTTCCATTCACATCAGTTCTATATATTTCACTATTTATCGAATCAAGTCTCTCTATTGTACTTTCTGCTGGATGCTTACTATATTCTGAATTATTTACAGAAATAATTGAATATCTTGGTAATACTGTATTTAAAAAGTTTTCACTTGAACTAGTATTAGAACCATGATGTCCAACTTTTAAAACATCAATTTTTTCTAACTTGTTATTATTCAAAAGTTGCTTTTCAACTTTGCTTGTTGCGTCTCCCATAAATAGAAATTTATTATCTTTATAGCTTAATTGTATTACTATAGATGTATCGTTATCTCCATTTTCTTTAACTTCTACTGAATTATCTACACTTAATACTTTCCAGGTTGCATTGCCCAAATTATATATTTGTTCTAAATTAGAAAATACATTTATATTTATATCATCTTTTATTTCGCTTTCTTCTACTGCACTTTGTGGCATATAAACATTACATACATCTAAGTTTTGTACTATTTTTTCCATTCCACCACTATGGTCATCATCGCTATGTGTTTCAATTAAGTAATCAATTTCTTCTATTCCTTGTGCTTTTAAAAATTGTACTATATTATCACCATCTGATTTATTTCCAGCATCTATTAGCATCACATCTTCTCCCATTGTTATAAGAGTAGAGTCTGCTTGCCCCACATTTAAATAAAAAATATTCAGTTTTGATTTATCTATATTTAAATTTGAATATATGTTGTTTGGATTTTCTTCATAATTTCCATTATTATTTGAAAACTCTACATATATAGCACATAATAATATTATTATAGCTAGTATTATCCCTAAAATTATTTTAGATTTACTATTATTGTTTTGCTTCATTTTTACCTCTTCATTTTATAAATTGTTGGTCAAAAGCGTTATTTTTATAAAAAATGTCGCTTACAACCGTCATTTTTTTATCTCTTTTTGAAATTTATATTTTGCTCCATCTGTTTTTATTATAAAATTCAATTTTACAAGCATAGAAATAATATTAGTTGCTCTTGTATCTTTTACATTTAATATTCTCTTAACATCTTCTCTTGTAAAAATTTTCTCATAACCAACCTCATCAAAAATAACTCTTCATCACTTAATACATTTTTAGCCTCTATAATTTCATCTTTATAATATCATTTATTACTGATCTTCTGTTTAACTATTATTTAACTATTAATCTTATTATACTAGGTATTGCATATGTTTCAATCAATGTTCCCATACAAAATAATATAATAATTATAAAAAATATACCAAATAATTCAATACTATTTAAATTTTCTTTATTTGTAGCCTTAAAAAATCTAGATTTGAATTTTTCACTTGATATATGAAGACATATAACACTTAGTACAATAAAACATGGAATATAGAATAAATTTTGTGGTAAAACTGACCCTATTGCTAAAAGCATTCCTTTGCCTTTATATGCATATACAACAAAAGAAAATGTATATCCTAAAACAAACCCTTTTAATAAATCAATAAATAAAATAAATGGAAAGCCCACAAACGTAAATCCTAATACAATTATTGGAACAAGCAGAATTAAATTTTTTTTCGCTGCAGATTTTAATAATTCTATATAATTTATATGCTGATCTAATATAGTTTTAGTGAAATCATTAAAATAATTTATAAGATCATTTTTATCATTCTGCCCCATATACTTTACAAGATATACTCCAAAAGACAATCCCACACAGAACATAATTAATACTATAAAAAAATAAGCTCTTTTATCCTGCAAAGTTTCCTCAAATTTACCAATAACATATTTCATCGCCTTTTCCTCCATCAAGTTACTCTAATCTATACTATGTTTAATATTAGAAATTTATTCTTATAAAGAAAAACCTATGTAATATGATTTGCTAATTGTCAAAATAAAAGAACTATTATACAAATTCTGATTTACAGAACAGAGAAGAAGCTACCACAAATTAATGCGACAGCCCCTTTGCTTCTTATTTATTTAAAGTGAAAGTTTTATGATAAATTTGTTACTTTATTGATTCTGTAATAATCTATCTATAGTTTCAACAAGACCTTCAACTTCCGGCTTACTAAGCTGAGCATTAGCCCCAACTGATTCACCCTTATGTCTTAATTCATCAGTTATTAATGAAGAGAAGATAATTACAGGAAGCCTTCTTAATGTATTATCTTCTTTAATTTTTCTTGTTAATGTAAGTCCATCCATTCTTGGCATTTCAATATCAGTTATTAATAATTGAACAGCATCTATAAAATTATCGCCCTTTGATTCTTTCAATTCTGTTAAGAAATCCAAAGCCTGTTCACCATCATCAAATACCCTAAGATTTTTAAATCCAGCTTTTGTAAGAGTATCTTTTAAAAGTCTTCTAATTAATGCTGAATCGTCTGCAAGCATTACTTTAATGCTTGATCTGTCTTTATAATCTACATTTACTAATCTGTCTTCACTTATTCCTGAACTTGGACATATATCAGTTACTATTTTCTCAAAGTCAAGCATTATAAGAACTTTTTCACCTAAAAGAATGTTACCTACAGAAAGTGAATTTTCAGATAAATCATCTGGTTTTCTTATTTCATTCCATTTTATACGATGTACTGCAACAATATCATCAATATTAAAGGCAACTTTTATTTTGTTGAATTCGCATATGATTACTTTCTTACCTATATTTTGTGTTTTTTGCTTTGTTAATATGTATTTTAAATCAACTAAAGTTAAGATTTCTTCTCTGCATAATATTAATCCTGCTATTTCAGGTTTTGGATCAGGAAGCTTAGTCAAGCCATTTTTAGGCATTTCTATAACTTCTTTTACCTTAACAACATTAATTGCATAATAGTTACCATTTGCTACAAATTCTATTATTTCTAATTCACCAGTTCCAGATTCTAATAATATATCATTTTTATTTTCCATGCTAATCATCTACCCCTTTATGTATTTTAACTTACTATATAAAGATATTATACCATTTAATTAGCAATCTTCCTATAATGTATAAAAAAAAATATCTTCATTTACATAAAATGAAGATATTTTCTATTTTTTAACCTAAATAATTGTTTTCTTTTAGAAGTTTATATAGTGTAGGTTTTACATTAAACTCTTCAATTATATTTTCTACTTCTTTAAGAGCTTTTTCTTTTTTAACTTTTGATATATTGCATTTTTCTGCTCTTATAAGAATATTTTTAGGTGAATGTTCAATATCAATAAACTCTAATATCTGAGTTCTGTATCCTGCACATTCAAGAAGATTACCACGTATACTGTCTGTCATAAGAGCAGCAATTCGTTCTTTTATTAATCCATAGCGTGTCATTATGGAAAACTTTTCACTTTCCATCATTTTGTTTAATTCATGCTGACAGCATGGAACTGAAAATATATTTTTTACATTCCATTTTATTGCATTGAATAATGCATAATCTGTTGCAGTATCACATGCATGAAGGGTAATAACCATATCTACTTTATTATTATATTTAAATCCGTTTATGTCACCTAATTCAAAATGAAGATTTTCATAATTATAAGACTCAGCTATTTTATTACATTTATTTATAACAGCTTCTTTTAAATCAAGGCCTATCATTTTTACTTTTATATTTCTAATTTCAG
>CAZLOP010000040.1:4484-9307 GCA_964561205.1 uncultured Clostridium sp.
ATCCTTTCTCATTGATGATTTAATTTTTGTTTATTTTTCTGCTCTCGCTTCATCCATTTTTACTTTTATATTTCTAATTTCAGTAAAATAATAATAAAGCACAAATGTAAGATAGGATTTTCCACATCCAAAATCAAGAATTGTAAGTTCTGTGTAATCCTTATCTTTTATTTCATCATCAATAATTTCAATAAATCTGTTTATCTGTTTGTACTTATCATACATAGAATTAACTACTTTTCCTTCTTTTGTAAAAATACCAAGGTCAATAAGAGGTCTTATTATAGTTCCTTCTTTTAATATATAATTTTTTTCGTTATTATGGCTCTTTTTAGCTATGTTCTTATTATCACTTTTACTTCTTTTTAAATTAACTTTTCTTTTTTTTGAAATTTTAAGATCATAAGAAAAATCTTCAGACCATGCATTAACTTGTTTATAATTCCCATTAATTATTTCCGCTAATTTATCCTTTAATAAATCTTTAGAAATATTCTCATGGAAAACCTGTTTATCAGTATACCTTTCAATCTGATAATATTCAGACTCATTTTTCTCTTTAAGCATAATAACTACTTTATTATACTTATATTCTCTGTTTATTTTATTACTTACAACTATTTTTAATATATTATCAACAATCAGTTTTTCAATATTTAGTATTAGTTCTTCCATATATTTTTTATCCTTTCTAAGATATACAGTGATTTTAGATTAATATTACATGCTGCATTTGTCAATACAATAATAATTTATCCATGTATCCCTTCACATAACATTTGCTTAAATTCACCATAAGAAACGAATTCCGCTCCCATACTTTCTAAATGTTCACTATGTACCTGACAGTCTATTAAAATAAAGTTTTCTTTTCTAAGCTTTTCTGCAAGAGTTATAAGTGCCGCCTTTGAACTGTTGCTTTTTTTAGCAAACATTGATTCACCAAAAAAACATTTTCCTATTATAACTCCATAGAGACCACCTACAAGTTCACCTTCAAAATAAGATTCAACACTCATTGCATATCCATTGTTAAATAAATTTATATATGCATTTTCCATATCATCCGTTATCCACGTACCTTCTTTGTCTTCCCTCATTTTTCTGCAGTTTCTTATTACACCTTTAAAATCAGTATTAAATTTCACATCAAAAATGTTTCTATTTATTATTTTTTTCATTGATTTTGAAATTTTAATTTTATCCGGCTTTAATATAAATCTTGGTTTAGGACACCACCACAATATTGGCTCGCCTTCATTATACCACGGAAAAATCCCATTACTGTACGCAGTTAATAATCTTTCTACTGATAAATCTCCTCCTACAGCAAGGAGTCCATCTTCTTCACTTAATTCAGGGTTTGGAAATAGTAATTCTTTAGTAAGTCTGTATACTGGCATTATTTTTTCCTCACAATTCTAATAAAAATTAATTTAATTATAACATTATAAAATAAATAAAAAAGAGTGCTGCATAAATTTTATAACAACACTCTTTTCATATTTATTTTTGCTCCCTTACTTTATATTTTTCTTTATCAGTATTACTCCTGTCAAACAAATGATTGTACTGATAATTTTTATAATCATTTATATAATCTGTATATTTTGTCTTTTCAGTATATTCATAATACTTTCCATCGCTGCCCATATATCCATTAACATTCATAGCTGGAATATGTTCTCTAAGCTTAAGTAAGAACTCATTATATTCAGGCATTTCAATTCCTGCATTCTCCATTAATATAGATGAAAGGTAATTTGCACTTATAAGTCCCATGTCCTGTTCTTCTATATCATAGTTAGCCCAGATTCTGAATGGTACTGTAAATTTTGTCTGCATTTCATCTAATGATAAGTCAAATAATGATGTATCTTCTCTTTTAAACATTTCTTCATAAAACTTTTGTTCTATTCCTGGCTGATGATCTCCAAAGAATACAATTATAGTAGGTTCATCCTGTTTTTCAAAATATTCTATTAACTCTTTAAATGCATCATCTGTATGTTTAATTAAACTTAAATACTGGTCTGCCTGTTTTGTATTTTCCATATCAGTTATATGAATAGTGTTTTCAAATTCATCTTCACCAAAATTATATCCACCATGATTTTGAATTGTAACATTAAATATGAATTGAGGCCCATTACCCTTATTTTTTTCATAAACTTCCTTTACCTTGTCAAAACTGCTTTTGTCACTAATATAACATCTGTAAACTAGAGGATCTTTAAAATCATCAATTGTTAAGAAATCACTAAAGCCTAAGTTTTCATATACACCAACTCTGTTCCACCCTGTTCCTGGATAAGGATGAACTGCAGTACTTGTATATCCATGTTCATTTAATATTGATGTAAGATTTCCTATAGGTCTTTTTATATACTGCTGATATGGTATGCTTCCTGCTGGAAGAAATGCCATTGAGCTTCCCGTTAAAAATTCAAATTCTGAGTTACACGTATTTCCGCCAAATACAGACATAAGCATATTACCCTTTATAGTATTTTCTTTCATGTTTCTTATAAATGGCATATAATCTTCATTTGTTTTAAATTCTGAAACAACCTGTAAATCAGAAAAAGCTTCATCCATAATAGCTATAATATTAGGCTTCTGCACATTTGATTTTAAAGGAACTAAAGCCTGAACAGCTTCTTCTTTATTATTTCCAAGTACTACATTACCAACTGTTTCCGGATTATATCCATCTGGTTTTTCTATAATTAAAAATTTACTGTTATTTACAAAGCTTGTTAAAAAGCCATTTTCTCTGTATCCTACATTTTGTTCCCAAAGATTGACTGTTATTCCAATGTTCTTTAAAAAATCAGTTTTATACACTGTAAATGCTGTTAAAAATATTGCTGTTGCTAAAGAACCAGCTATAATAACATTCTTTTTTAGTGTATTTTTTAAAGTATAATTTTTAGTGAATAAAGTTAAAATAACTACACATAATACAATTAAGACAGCATATACTATTGGGGGTTTTGCAAAGTTATATGTATAATTTCCAGCAACACTTTTAGCTGTTTTTATTGAAGCTAAATCTGATGGCAATATTGGACTATTTCTAAATTCCAAAACAAAATGGTTTCCAAGTCCTATTATAAGAAATAATATATTACCTATTATTGTTGTAAACTTTACGCTTTTTATTGCTGCAAATATAATCCCATACAATAAAATATAAGCAAACAGATTAGTTGTAATTGCATTAATTTTTAGTTTAAAAATATTACCTTCCTGAAGCATTTCAATTATGCCAAAGGATATAATTGGCGATAAACATAACAATGTTAATGCAATACGAAAATCATATTTTTTAAATTTATCTCTTATGCTGTTAAACATATTTTATTTCCATCCCTCATATTAAATTTTTGTTTAAATTGTGTTAATTTTTATTAACTGCAATTCACATTAATATACTATCACTAAGATATTCATATTACAATGTTTTTACTATTACATTATTGGCATCTTTTTACATATAATTAATAAAAAAACAAAGCATAATCATTATATAATAACCATACTTTGTTTTGGCTTGTATCTTATTTCATAACTTTTTTTAGCAGATTAATTTTATCCTTAAATGGAGCAAATCTAAATGGCATTTCTAAAGCAGTACTTCTCACTACAACACTTTTTTCATGAGTAAATGTATCAAAGGTTGCTTTTCCATGGTAAGCTCCCATGCCGCTTGTCTTTACACCTCCAAAAGGTATTCCGCATGCACCTCCATGTAAAGTAACATCATTTATTGTTGCACCACCGCTGCTTATTCTTCCTAAAACATTATCTATACTTTTTTTATTTTCACTAAAATAGTATAGTGCAAGAGGTTTATCTCTATAGTTTACATATTCTATTACTTCATTAATATGTTCAAATTCCAGAACGGGAAGTATTGGTCCAAAAATCTCTTCTTTTAATATACTGCTGTTTTCTTTTATATTTGTTAATATACATGGTTCAAAATAAAGTTCATCTTCATTATACTTTCCTCCATAAAAAATATCACCATCATTTAAGTACTTTGAAAGTCTGTTTATTTCACCCCTGCTTATTATTCGTGTATAATCTTCACTATTTTTAATATTTTCTCCATACTGTAGATGTATTTCTTTTACTATAAGATTCAGTAACTCATCTTTAACATTCTTATGAACAAAAAGATAATCTGGTGCTATACATGTCTGACCACAATTTAAAAGTTTTCCCCATACAATTCTTTTGGCTGCAATGTTAATGTTGGCATCTCTGTCAACAATACAAGGACTTTTACCTCCAAGTTCCAGTGTTATTGGAATAAGCCTTTGTGCTGCTTTTTCCATAACTATTTTTCCAACTCTTACGCTTCCTGTAAAGAAAATATAATCAAAATCACATTGTAATAATTCTGTTACAAATTCCTTGCCATCATTAATACCCACAACTTTAATGTATTCTTCATCAAAATTATTGTTTATAATTTCTTCTAAGCATTTAGACGTATGTGTACAATATTCTGAAGGTTTTATAATTGCAGTATTTCCTGCTGCTATAGCTCCTATAAGAGGAATGATATTAAGCTGAAATGGATAATTAAAAGGTCCAATAATCAGAATATTTCCATAAGGTTCTTTTATACTATATGCTTTTGATGGAAAAAACATTAATGAAGTTTTTAATCTATCTTTTTTTGCATACTTAAATATGTTTTTTATATGATGATTTATTTCATCATATACCAGCCCCACTTCTGTCATATATGATTCGAACTGAGATTTTTTTAAATCCTTATTAAGGGCTTCCATTATTTTTTCTTCATT
>CAZLOP010000041.1:0-1011 GCA_964561205.1 uncultured Clostridium sp.
CTACTTCCTTAAGTTATTCTAAGACTATTTTTGATGAACATACATCATTCTCTATATTAAATTCTTGAGGATTTCTTTTTCCAAGTTTATTTAATGCATTAATTAATATAGGCTTAATATCCCTTTCCCCTGTATATTTTAAAGGCATATTATATACAAATTCTGGAGTCAACTTACCATTTATACACTCCCAATTTATATATACAGCTAATGATCTTTGACCATCTGCACTATCTACATCTGTTCTATAGTTATTCGCAGTGAATACAAGATAAATATCAGGCAAGTGCATTGTATTTATATCTTGTGCTTGTCTTAATATATCTAGTATGCTATTTATATCTTCAATTTCAGTACTAATTAAATATTCAGCTACACCTGAGTTTTCAACAATTTTCTCATTCACATATGCATCTCTTTTAACTTTAGGCTGATTAATTCCTTTAAACACATAATTTCTAATTTCCTCATCATTTAATGGTGCTTTTACACTTAATGGGCGCTTCTTACTAGTAATTTCAAGTTTCCATCCTAAAGTAATTGAATTAGGCTTAGTTGGATGTTTGCCTGATTGATAAATTAAAGGTCTATTTTCAAATATACTTTTTATTGAAGTTGTTGCATCTATTAAAACGCTTGTCCAATCACTTCCGAAATAAGCTTCTGCTTTTTCTGCAGTAACTTTATTTTCTTGAAATTCATTATTAGTTTTTCTTTTTACTGATAATTTTAAAATATATTTTTCTTTACTTTCATCTTCTTGGAATATTGCTATAACATCAGTTTTACATTCACCAACGCGAGGTCTTGGTTTAGCTGCTTCTAATACTGTATAAGATTTGTCTTCTATTTTAAAATATTTCTCATTCTTAAAAATGTTAATAATGTGATCTTCAAGTTCCTTATATTTTTTTGTCATATATATACTCCTTTTATATGGTTTTATTATTTATTACATTTATATACTTATATTACATTTTAACACATTATGTCTAATAATGTATATTAAAA
>CAZLOP010000041.1:1021-9286 GCA_964561205.1 uncultured Clostridium sp.
CAGCAATTTAGGCTATTAATAGATTTATTTTTCTATTAATAGCCTAGTTAATTTCTATTATTTATTCTTTAAACTTTGCATTATACTTTCAGCTATTTGTCTAGCCAATTCAATAGGAACTGCATTTCCTATCATTTTATATCCATTATTAACATTATTATAAATAAACTCAAATTCATCAGGAAAACCTTGTACTCTCGCACATTCTCTAACTGTTAATCTTCTGTACAGTTTTTCTTTACCTGGAACAAATATACATTTATTTTTTTCTATTTTCTCCATTTTAGGTGCTTGAGGATGTAGTTGACATTGCCTTCCACTTGCTTGAACAGTAAATGCTTGCTCATCCCAATTTCTAACTCTATTTCTACTCATGAAAATAGGTGAATATTCACCTATAAAATATTCATGATTTAATATTTTTAATCTTCCATTAGTTTTATTTTTATCTAAAGCTGGAATTGCACTTCCATCTAAATCTCCAATTGCATCTCTTAAAGTTTTTTTATCTTCTCTTTTTATTGTTATGGGTTCTGGAAACTTAAAATCAACATCCAAATCTTTTCTGAAACCTATATAAAATACTCTTTTTCTATCTTGTGGAACTCCATAGTCTGCTGCATTAACTAAAGTTAATGATACATTATAGCCACTTTCTTCAAACATTTTTATAATATTTTTTACAGCTTCAGAATGCCTATTAGCAAGCATGCCACTAACATTTTCAGCAAGGAAAAACTTCGGTTTCTTTGCTTTTAATATTCTTATATAATCATAAAATAATTTTCCACGTGCATCATTTATTCCTTTTAATGCTCCTGCTTCACTCCAACTCTGACACGGTGGACCACCTATAATTCCATCTATATTATCTGGAAACTCTTCTTCTTTTATTGATCTAATATCACCCTTTATTAATTTTGATTTATGATTTTTTTCATAAGTTTCCCATATTGATTTATCATATTCATTTGCTACACTTATTTCAAATCCAGCTCTTTCAAAGCCCAGATCCAATCCCCCTGCACCTGAAAACAAACTAATTAATTTCATTTCTTTCTCCTCGTATTTTTTAGTTTTAGCATTAGTTTAACCTATAAATCATATTTTTATCAATATTTATTTTTTACTTTTCTTATTAGTTTTCTTCTTAACTGGAATTTCTATATTATATTTTTCCTTTAATGATTTTAATATATGATTATGATTTATACATTTAGGCTCAACTATCATAAATTCACCTAATTTAAACAATTCTTTTGCTGTTGTTATCTTAGTAAGATTGTCCAACTTATTCTTTGGAACAAATTGAGTATACACGTTTTTCGCTCTATTTGACTCTTCTGTCATAGGATTTACTGGTCTATATACAACTTTAAATTCATCAGTTGCCTTTTTAACAGATTCATGTGTAATCTCCTGTAATCTATTAAATAACTCTTTAATATCTTTAGGATATTCATTAGATATATACATACAATTTGCAACTGATATCCCTTCTCCAAAACCCTTTACTACAGTTAAAATATCATCTTCAGTAAATATATCTGTAAATTTTTGTCCAGTTCTCCCACTTCTTTTACCAAAACTAACGCTAACACCGACAAAAGGCGTTTTTGCTGTTTTAGCCCATTGATTAGCCCATCTTGTTGTTACAGTTGTCATTCTTACAAATGCATCTTTTCCAAATTCAATTAAAAAACGTTTATGCCCATACCAATTGCCAAAATAATCAGCATTTGCTAACTTTGCAGATATTTTTATTGGTTTTGATTCTTTTAAGTAAATTATAACATCTGTCTTATTTTTCTTATCTTTGCTCCCTATACCTTCAGCTCTATCTATCAAAGCTCCAGGCTCAATTCCTTCTACTTTCATCCATTTAGGTATATTATCAGGTATGCTTGTCCCCTTATTCTTATTTACAAGTTCTACTAGTGCATTTTCCAATGCATCTGATTTTTCTGACATATATATTCCCTCATTTCCTAATTTTCCATTAGCTGTATTTAATAATTATATCATATTAATAATTATTTAATTATAATAAGCATATAATATTATTCATATATTCATATATGAATAATATTATATGGAGGCACAAACTATGAACTATAGCTACATTGAATCTCTAGTTAAACAATGCAAATCCAATGACAACCTCTCCAAAGAACTCCTGGCAGAACAGTTCAGACCTTTTATTATTAACATTTCAGGAAAGACATTCATTCATGGATATGACAGAAATGACATTATCAATGAATGTTACAAATACCTATTTCACTGCATAAAACTTTATAATCCAGAAAAACATAGATTTGTTGCTTATGCTACCAATGGTATAAAAAATAATTTAACGGACCTAATTTCAAAGCACAAAAGAAGAAGTTCTGCTGAAGGTTCTGAAGCACTTACTTTTACCAATAACCTTGAATTATATCTTCAAAATGAAGAAGGACATATTGATGAAAACTTATGTATTAATACAGATTATAATCTTGTAAGAACTGCTATTAATGAACTGGAACCCTTAGAAAAAGAACTTATTACTTTTGTTTACCTTAATAATAAAACTGTTAAGGAATTTTCCAAGCTTAAAAATATCACTTATAATGCTGCTATTGCTATCAAAAATAATGCTCTTGATAATATGTTCATAAGGCTTAAATACTTTTATAAAATATAAAAAGCTTAATGATATTGGTCTGGAATATCATTAAGCTTTTTGATTTTTCTTTTGTTTAACTTTATATTAAATAATTTTCTAATTTATTTCAATATGACATATTATTGTCACAAACTGCTTATATAATAAACTTACAAGATAATTATTACTCTCCCAAGTAATAAAAATATAATAATCCCAAATTTCATTATTATCCCTAAAAAATCAGCATGTCTCCCCTTATACATGCTGATTTTATTTTTAATAGCAATTATACTATCTTTCCATAAAGAAATAATATCGCCTCTGCTCTCCTTCTTCTAACTAATCCTTGAAGGGTGTTCCCCTTATTATCTTTAACCCATCTTAAAAAATTCTCTGTAATAATATCTTTGTCTCTAACTCCATTTTTTATGTTCTTCCAAAGTGTAGAAGTTCTTAATGCTTCAAGACCAGTATTAAAAGCAAAGGAAATAAGTGCATCTCTTTCATAAGCTTTAAGAATTATATTACTTTCCTTACAAAGTTCATCAACTCCTAATGCAAACTTTGCTGCATCTTTCTTAAATTCTGCATATGCTCTTTCTCTGCTTATTGTTTTTAAAGAAGTTACTTCCTTTCTTGTACATCCTATTCCTATGGTAAGTACTCCACTTGGGCAGTAATATGCATTAAGATAACAGCCTTCAAATGCAGCAATAAAATCACAAAGACTATCTGAAATTCCACTATCTACAACACTTTTGCACAAACCATTAATATTATCCTTAACTTCTTCAATCCATACTCCATCATCATTAAACTTATGCTTTTTTCCATTAATAATGAAGATTCCACTACAATACATCTTTCCTATAGTATTTTCATCATGCTCTTCAAAGTAGTACCACTTATTATCAAGCTGCAGCCATCCTGTACATATTTCTCCTTCATAAAAAGTTCTGCCTTCATTAACACATTCCTTTGGAAAAGCATAATACCAGCTGTTATCTTTATAAGTCTGAAACCATTCTTTAACCATGCTTCCGTCTTTATCTAAGTAGTACCACCTATTGTTTGATTTTATCCATGAAGAAGTCACCTTTTCACCACTCTTATAATAAAACCATTTTTCATCTTGTTTAACCCATTTCTGCTTTTTATTCATACTGCATAACCTCCCACAGGCATATAAATCTTAGTAAGGTACGAGCTTAGATTTATAACCCATATTCCGTAGGAATATGTTCCTACGTTACATATTGTATATATGGATATTAAACTAATATTTTTATCAAAACATAACTTTATTCAGTAATTACCTCTTCTCAGCCATATATATTAAGCAGGAGGTGATACATTATGAATATGAATGATTTTGTTAGTGTTGTTGGAAACTTGGGTTTTCCTGTAGTTATTACTGCTTATGTACTTATTAAACTTGAGAAACAGCTGGCAAATTTAACTTCTTCAATTAACAAATTAAATACTATTGTATCTGCAAAGCTTGGTGTTGCTATTGATACTAATGATGGTGATAATCATGCAGCATAATAAATAAAGAGCAATAGTCATGAGTGTGTGTCTATTGCTCTTTATTTATGTATCCAATTATCATAAATTAATTTAAATACATAATTTTTATTTAATATGTATATAATAAATAAATCTGTCTATAATTTAGATATGCTTATAACAAGTAAAACTTAATGACATATTTCATTAATAAAGAACTCCTATTAATACTTGTTTAAGCTTACAATTTTATAATCAATGTACTTATACTTTTAAACATGAATTATTTTTTAAAGTATAAAATGAAAAAGCTGGACTGTTTATGTTCAGCTTTTTATTATACTTTCCTACACAAAGTCACAAAGTTAAAATATTGTGTAATATTTTACATAAATATTTTTATACATTGTATGATACTATTTCAGGTAATTCTCCATCTTGTTGATACTCTCTAAAAATACGACTACAAATATTCAAAGCTATAAAATCATATCCTTCATTAGACTTTAACCAACAATTACTACAATTTTCAATCTTTATTTCTCCACTAGATAATAATACTTTAAGCGGTATATCAACACCTATACGTTTAATTATTAATTTCTTCTTTCCATTAATTTTCTTAATCCTTTGATGTATTTCAGGTTCGATTAAACTTGCCTTTTCTATTGTTATAATTCCATCATATACCTGTTTATCATTTCTATATTAAGGATTATCTAAATTATATGATGAATATTCATATATAACTATTTTTTCATCTTCCAAAACTTTTCTGCCACAACCACCAATACCTTTACTCAATAAAAACACCTTCAATAACATATTTATTACAGGTATTATTATAATATAGTTTTCTATATCACACTATTCAATTTTAAAAGAACATTTTTACAATTTGCTACACAATTTCTGACTATTATGTATTAATTTCATAAAAAGAGTTAAGTTGTACTCCCTTCGGGGTCCAACTTTTATGTTCTTATGGCAGTGCTGCAGCAAGGATAAAAAAATCATGCTGCTTCCTTTTGGTTTTATCCTTAAACATATTTCATTGTTTATTTAAACTTAACCTTTATATAAGCTGTCGCAGCATTATTTTTTCTTTAATTATTGTAGCCTGCGGCAGCAAGGTAAAAAAAGTAAGAAAGACAGCAGTTCCACCTTAAAAGGTGGACTTGCAATCTTTCTTACTTTTTTATTTATATGAGAAAGCTGCGCTTTCATCAAAAATCTGTAATCTGAATTTATTGTGAATATATTTAATAAACCTTTTATTTTAAATCTGAATGCTTTGTGTTAATATTCTATATTTACCATACACTCTATACTGTAATCTTCACTTATTTATTTTATTCTTATTATACATTTTACTATATTTCTATAAGCTAATAATTATGCTTTCCCGTATATAAGTAATGTGTATACTATAGCCACTATATATAATATTGAATTATTTATGCTTATTTATTATAAGGGCACCTTAACCATCACCCAAAAAAGGACAGATTATTACCTTGCAGCTCTAAGTCCACTTATTATCTTCGGATGCCCTCAGCTAAAAGTTGACAAAGACCTGCATAGGATTAAACTAGTCCTTTATTTGGGTACCCGATGGGGTGCATAAGTTAATGTTTTGCTTTACCTGTTTCATCTATTTCAAAATGCAGATTTAAAATCAAAATGAAGAGGCACTGCTGCTGGCAGTTACACAAAAAATGGCATAGCCACTGCGTGTCTATTGCTGTCATTTTTTATGTACTTGCCAGCGTTCGGAATTTTAATACTGCACCTAAGAAAATACGTCGCTTTGCTCCAATGGTGGGGCGCTTAAACAAACCTTCATAGGCTGTAAAAATAGTATATGTAAATGAAGTTTTGTCCACATTGTACTTGCACTCTGCTGTATGCGTATATTCCATTAATTTTTTCTAAAACATTATTGTATATTTCTTTGATTTTATTTTCTGTACTGTTATATTTTCAGCCTTCATTTTATTTTATGTGGTTTTAAAAAAATTACTTTCATATACACTTAACAGCAGAGTGCAGGTACAATGACGCGCTCCACTGCAGTATATTTTGTTGCTGCCTTATCTTTAATATAGGCTTTTATTATAGAAATAGCCATAATATGATTCTGAAAATAAGTATACATCTATTAATTCTATTTAAATTTCTTCCTTTGGTTTAAGACATGTAGCATATACAAAATATCCTGCAAAGGGGTGAAATGAATCACTTCGTGACCCCTTTACAGAACATTTTGTATATGCTTGCGGGGTTGGTAGGTTAACTGTCAGCAATAGCTTGTCCCCTTTGAGAACAATGCTTTTACTCTTATTTCATATTTTTTTCTTTAAACTCTTAATGCTGCAGTAAATCAAAATTTTAAGGGCTCATCTGTGAGCCCATTTAAATATTAAAAAGGCAGTTTTTCCTGTGGTATAAATATTTCTTCATTAAACTCCAATGACTCAAATCTTTCAGCTTCCCAGTCAGTTATTGTATAACATCTTGGATGTTTTTCAGACATATATGCTGCTGTTTCTTTCCATAAATTCACTTCAATTTCATCAATATAATAATTTCCGCTTCTTGGAGCTGATTTTATATATCCTGTTTTGACTGAATATTTACTATATGCTCCACCTTCAAAATGCATAAAATACCTTCCGCATTTATCTTTATATAAATACTCATAAGAATAACTTTCCTCACAATCAGGTCTTTTATACCTTACCTCATAAAGTAATCTTGAATTTTTCAAATCAAATCTCATAAATTTTCACTCCTGTTATTTATACTTTGTTTTCTCCCCCTTTAATAATTTCCCCTGATTATATTATTGCCATTTACATTAAATTTTATACATCTAATTATTACTTATTGCCATACTTCCTTCATTATCAATAAAAAAATCATATGCTAAATCTCTGCCAAAACTTTCAAAATCAAAATATCTTGCAAGTGTTTCCTTATCCATGTAACTTACATCCCCGTAAACTTGCTCTATGTAGTTTTCTGCTAAGTTTATGTTGTCATTTAATTCATTTTCATCTAATGAAATTATTAATTTATCATCTTTTCTGCTTATGGCTTCTTCTATGCTGCACCCTTAATTTTCCATTATTGCACCACATATTTTTATTTCATCTTCATCAAGTTCATTTAATATTTCAGATATTCTGTTAAGTTCATCAATTGAACTGTATTCATTTATTGCTATACCACTAAAATCACATTCATAATCAGTTATAAAGTATTCTTCATATTCTTGATTAATGCCTATTTCTTTTAATACTTCCTCAATTTCTTCATCAGATGCAGGAAGTTCAACCCACTTTCCAAGTAAATAACCTTCATTATATTTTCCTAAGTTTGTTATGTATACTTTGACCATATGCTACATCCTTTCAAAATTTCTCCCCTCTTTAATATATTTCCCCTATTAATATTATTTCCATTACATCAAAATAATATACATTTCTTTGCATATTTCTTTCAGCTTATGAAAATAATATTAATAGAATATTGGATATATTCATAATGAATGGGCTATATTTATAAGTTCATTTATTCGCTAATAAATATATGATGAAAGGATTGATAATTTATGACATTTGCACAATATTTAAAAAAAGAAGAAGGTTTTATTTCATTTAAACAATATAAAGCATTTCTTGATCAGCTGCCTAAAGAAGCTCAAGAAAAGGTTCGTACATATTATGAATTAAAATATGAAGATTATGAAAAATTCAATCAAGAAATGGAACAAATAACTTTATTCTAAGAAGCGAAAAGAAGAGGCAATTTAAACCTCTTCTTTCTGTATTTATATTCATTTCTTATTCATTTATGGATATACTATTGTTTATTAATTGAGAATTACAATAGCTTGTCCCTGAGGAGCAGAACTATGATTTACTACTGCACCAAGATTTTAAATCTGCATTAAGAATTACGTTTCCTATAGTTTTTGGAGCAGAAATTCCAGCTGCATAAAAAATAAAACAAGTCAAGCCCCTTTACTTGTTTTATTTCTTTATGCGTAACAGTTCAGCCTTCTGAATAATAAACTGGGGAAAATAATGATAAAAATGTTG
>CAZLOP010000042.1:0-9184 GCA_964561205.1 uncultured Clostridium sp.
AAGTCAAAAGAATTATCAAAGCTTGGAAGTGGAAACAGTCAGTGGTTTTTAAATGTGTAGATGCAGATACATTATGGAGGTATGCAATATGGTTGATACGAAGGAAAATATTTTAATTATGACAATGGGATCAATTTGTATTACACTTGAACTAAAGAGAAAAGGGTATAGAGCAGTTTATGCTGTCAGAAAAGACAAGACTTTTTGGAGATACTGAAATTTTTGATCAGATTATGGCTGAAACAAGTCAGAAGAAAATAAAAGAATTTGTAGAAAAGTTGAGGGATTTGATGAAAAAAATGCTAGACATATGAAAAAGTAGGAAATTGACTTCAATATTTTAATCAGCTTTAATTGAATTTAACTATTGCAGGCGGCAAAGCAAAATTTGGAATTTTTTGTTGGTAAAATAGCAATATTAATGGTATAATTATAGTTAATATAACTAAAAAATTTTGTAAGGGTATAATAAGGGTATAAAAAGTATTTGCAAACAAAAGTGAAAATAGGAGGTGACTTATGCAAACAATAACTATGGAGTATCAGCCTTTTATACTATTAATTTTAGGAATTGTATGTTCATTTTTAGCATTATTTACTGCCTTGATGAAATTTTATGTTGTGAAAATGAAATCGTTGTTAATTAGAATGGAGTTATATACAATAGCTTTACTTGTTTCTACAATGTTTACTTATGCAAGTAATGGTATGTCAGGAGATATTGGTGTTGGGATTATAAGAGTAGCAAATACTTGTAGTTTTTTTCTGAATTGCTTGATTTTATTCTGTTACAATGAATACGTTACTATTCTATTTAGGGAAAAAGGGCAATTTAAAAAATTGCCACATAAATTAAAACTGGGATATATTATATGTCTGATGTGGATAGTGTTTTTATGTATTTCTATATTTTTTGGAGGGATATATATAATTGATCCAAATAGTCACTATTATAATGGAACTTTGCTTTTTAGTGCCAGTTTGGTAACGTTTGCGGTGATTATAATTCAATTAGCATTTGTTATTCAGTATAGACATTTTGTTAATGGAAAATTGGTTCTATTTTTGTTTTTTGTTGATTTGTTTTTAATATTCTCAGCTATTGTACGAGTATTTCCATGGGGAACATATATGGGGCAGATGGCTGAATTTTGTGTGTTAGGATGTCTTTATGGCTTTACTTTAAAGGAACAAAGTGAGAGATTTCAAAAGACTGCATATACAGACCCACAGACAGGATTACCTAATTCTTATGCATATTTATATGAGGTGGATAAAATTATTCGACAAGGAAATATTACAAATTACAATGCTTATTATTTTGATATTATTGGAATGAGTAATATTAATAATAAATATGGAAAAGATAAGGGGGATGAAATAATAAAGTTCTATGGAGAGTATATAAATGAATGGATAAAAAAGAATGAACTATTTGGCAGATTAGGAGGCAATTATTTTGTAGCTCTTATTGAGCGTGAGCGTACAGAAAATTTTCTTAAGCTGTTAGCAGATACACCTGTAAAAGTTAGGGTAAATGACAAAAATATAACAGTTCATGTTTCTGCTGTTGCAGGCTGTTATAAAATTGACAAGAATATACAGATTTCAGAGCAAGTTATGGAAAGAATATCCAAAGCAATTGCTTATGCTAAAAACATAGTCAAAGAGCCATATGTTTTTATTGATGATGATATGGATAAAAAAATAACTGAGGAAAAGGCTATTTTGCAGAGAGTTCAAAAAGGACTTCGAGATGAAGAATTTGAACCATTCTATCAACCAAAGGTTAAGACTGAAAACTATGAGTTATATGGTAGTGAAGCATTGGCTCGTTGGAGAAGTGAGGGAAAACTGATTCCACCATTTATTTTTATACCAGTTATGGAAAAGTCGGGGCTTGTTTGTAGTTTGGATTTTTATATGTTAGAGCATGTGTGTCAGGATATACGAGGATGGCTGGATCAGGGATTGAATCCACCATGTGTGTCTGTGAATTTTTCAAGAAAAAACCTTAGTAATCCAAATTTTGCAGGTGATATTTATAATATCACTAAGAAATATGATATTTCTCCTTCATTGATTCAAATAGAGGTGACAGAAACTAATGATGGATATCCGCTTTCTGATTTGAAAAAAGCAGTAGATGCATTACATGATTATGGTTTTTCAGTTGCAATAGATGATTTTGGAACAGGAAGTTCATCTATAAGCTTGTTAAATGAAGTAACATTTGATGTGCTTAAAATTGATAAGACATTTGTAGATTATAAAGATGATAAGGGAAAGAAACTTTTAGCATATATTATAGATATGTCAAAAGCTATAAATGTTAGAGTTATGGCTGAAGGTGTGGAAGATATGAATCAGGTTCAAATGTTAAAAGATATGGATTGTACTCATATTCAAGGATATGTTTTTGATAAGCCTTTAGAAAAAACTGAATATGAAGATAGGCTTAGAAGAAAAAAGTATGGTTTAATTCAATAGAACAATATATTTTATAATTAATGAAAAGACGCTGTTACACTAAATAATTAGTGTAACAGCGTCTTTTTATGGTAAAAATAGGCTGTGTTTTCTTTTAATTTAAATAATTTTTCGATGATTAAGAGAAACTACTTAAATTTCGATTTTTTATGTCTACTATATTGACATGGCTTTATATGGTATTTTGATTTATAATATATTTAGTGATATTGTATTAAACTTTAGAGAGGTTTTATGTATGTCTAAAAAGCTAACACTTGGAATTACAAAAATAGGAGATTTACTTCTACATAACAAAATAACATCAACGGAAGATGGTAACTCAATCCAGAATATTATTCTAAAAATTCCAGAGTATCAGAGGCCATATAAATGGACTGTGAAGAACGTAAATCAGCTTTTGGATGATATTGAGAATGCTATGTACAACAATAAAGAAGTATATCGTGTTGGTACATTGATACTTCATTATGACGAAAAAGCTCAAAGTTACAATATAGTTGATGGTCAGCAGAGAATAATTACTTTTGCGCTTCTTTTGAGTTGCATATGTGAAGAGCAGATAGACTTTCTTAAGCAAAAGTTATCAAATAATCAGTATAACCTCCATAATGTGCTTAATAATCATAGAGCTTTAAGTAGAAGAATAGATAAGCTTGTAGATGAGAAGGAATTGGAACATTTGAATGATTATGTTTGTAATCAGTGTGAGTTGATTATTGTAATTACTGATGATCTATCTGAAGCATTTCAGTTTTTTGATTCGCAGAATGCAAGAGGAAAGACATTATATCCACATGATTTATTAAAGGCTTATCACCTTAGAGAGATGAGTGATGTAGATATGTTGGAAACTGAAAGAGTGGTAAAGGTTTGGGAAGAACTTAATCAAAAAGAATTATCAGTTCTCTTTAATGAATATCTGTATCGTTTGAAAGAGTGGGTAAAAGGAAATCGTGCGTATGAATTGAATGAACATAATATTGATTTATTCAAAGGTATTACAAGTAGAGATAATTATCCTTATGCACAATATTATAAGGGTGCATTTGCATATGCAGATGATTTAAATAATTCAAAGGTCCCTTTTGTTACTGGCATTCAGAATTTAAGTCCATTTCAGCTTAATGTGCCGATTATTGCTGGAAAGCCTTTCTTTGAATATACCAAGCATTATTTTGATATTCTTGCAGATATTCAGAACAATGACAAATACGAAGGGTGTTTTATTAAAGATAATGAGATAGTAAAGACTCTTGATCTTAGAAAATATAAGAATGGTGTTGGAAATAGAATTACTAGATTAATGTTCGATACTGCTATTCTTTTGTATGTAGACAGATTTTGTCCATCACATCCTTTAAAATCTGATACTGAGTATTTGGAAGAATTTGTTGTTTTTGCGTTTATATGGGCATATTCTATGCGTGCACAATATAAGAATGTTGGATGGCTGGTTGCTCAGAACTACATTATGGAAGAATCAAAAAAAGATGGTGTGGTGAACAAAATAAATATTTATAAAATTATTGCCGATTCTGATTCTCCAAGTTCACTTCTTAGTAAGCTTGCTGATGTAATTGTTCCGCTTGATGACAACAAGATAAAAGCAAATACTGATGATATTGAAGAGATAGTTGATGGTGTATATCAGAATTATCTTCATTATTTTGTGGTACATAAGTTCTGGGAGGGAAAATAATGGCAAAAAAGATTTTACCATTAAAAGAAGTCTCAATTGATGAGATATTTAATAGTAGTGAAAGAATCATATATGAGATTCCAATATATCAGAGGAATTATGCGTGGGAAAAGGATGAAATAACTACATTAATTCAAGATATTTATGATTCATTCAAAAAGAATAATCAAAAAGTATATTATATAGGGACATTAGTTTCATATCATAAAGGTGATCAAGTATTTGAGATTATTGATGGTCAGCAAAGATTAACGACAATTAGATTGATTCTGGGAGCAATGGAAATTATTCCTCAAAACAGAATAACATACAGAGCACGTAAGAAGTCAGATGATACATTGAAATCTATTCCAAAGTTTAATGTTGATGAAAAAGATTTTGGAATAGAAAACGGATTTCGTTATGCTGAAACAGCAATGAAGGAAATAGTTCCTCAAAATGAGAAAAATGGTTTCATCATGTACTTTAGAACTTATATACATATTATTCATTATCAAGTACCTAAGGATATAGATTTAAATCATTATTTTGAAATTATGAATTCCAGAGGTGAGCAGTTGGAAAAACATGAGATAGTGAAAGCAAATCTCATGAAGGCGCTGGAAGATGATAAAGAAAGAAGACTTTTTAATTGTATTTGGGAAGCCAGTAGCGAACTGAGTATATACCTTCAACAGGTGATATCAGGTGTAAAAGTCGAAGATGTATTTGGTAAAGCATTAAATGGTTTTCTTCCAGAGTCTTTTGACACACTAATGAAGTTGTTAATAGATTCAAAGGAAGAAGAATATCAACAGGAATCAATATCAATAGATGAGATAATCAATCCAAAGGATAAAGGAAAACAATGGGTTAGAATTGATGAAGATAAAGAACGAAAAGATTCATTTCAACCTATTATAGATTTTCCTAATTTCTTGCTAATTGTTCTTAAGATAACTCGAATGAGTGACGAAGAATTTGTTCCAGAAGAATTTAATTTGGACGATAAGGAATTGCTCAATGAATTTGGTAAGGCAAGGATGCAAGCAGAAAAAGTAAAAATATTTGCATATAATCTTTTAAAGGCAAGATTCTTATTGGATAACTATATTGTTCATCATTCTAAGGAAGAAGATACAATAGAGAGTAATCCATGGAAACTTCAGGTATGGCATAAGGATGTGGATACAAAAAAGGGACAGCTTAAGAATTTGTGCAAGGATAAATCGACTCAAGACAGATTGGTTCATTTATTATCTATGTTTGAGGTTTCTTTTACTGCCAAGCAGAGAAAGAATTATTTATTCTATTGTTTATTTTACTTATTAAACTCTTCAGATTGTGACATTAGTAAATATGAAGAATTTATTGAAGGATTAGCAGATAGATATTTCAATAAAGTATATTTAGATGAAACAAAGCTGAATGCGATTAATACTCCTATGCCAGGTAGTTTTGACAAAGTGGTGCTGTCAAGAAGAAGTTTAAATACTGAGAAGTTTGAAAGATGTAAAAGAGAAAAATTTGTTTCTATATATGGTGATGGAACTGAGAATTCAAAAGGAGTTCCTTTATTTGTATTCAATTATCTGGATTTCAAACTTTGGAAAAAGTATGATGAACAACTTCGTGGTGAAAAATTTAAAGAGGGAAGTAGTGAAAAACAGGCATTCTTTGAAAAGCTGGGATGCAATAATTTTGGTCTTAAAGTATTTGAACAGTTCTATTTTTCAAGAACTCGTCGAAGTTTAGAACATTATTATCCTCAAGCGATGGCAACTGGTGAAGCAGGCTTCTTGAATCAAAACCAGATTAATTGTATGGGTAATTATGCAATGATAGGGAGTGAGGCTAATAGTTCTGGTTCAAACTGGAGTCCGAAAACAAAACTGGATCATTATTTGGATTCATCAGGAAAGGTTAGTCAGATTAGTGTAGCATCGTTGAAATTCATGATAATGATGCAGATGTGTCAAGACAAACAGAAGTGGGAATATGATGAAATAAAAAAGCATCAAGAAAAAATGTTAGATATTATGTTGTGATAGGTAAATGCAATTTGTCATAACAAAGCAAATATTTATATTTACAAGGAGTTTTTAAGGCATGATTAAAATATTATTTGTGTGCCACGGCAACATTTGCAGATCACCAATGGCAGAATTTATATTAAAAGATATGGTGGAAAAGGAAGGAATTGCAGATAAATTTGAAATTGCATCTGCAGCTACAAGTACAGAAGAAATATATGGAGGTCAGGGCAATCCTATTTATCCTCCAGCACAGAAATCATTAATACAGCATGGAATAGGAGATACACCATATACAAACTTTAAAAACAAAAGAGCAGTACAGGTAACAAAAGAAGACTATGAATATTATGATTATCTTCTTTGTGCTGATAGTAATAATATTAGAAATACTATAAAAATTACTGGTTCAGATAAGAAGAACAAGATAAAATTATTATTAGATTTTACTAAACGTTCTGGGAGAAGTATTGCAGATCCTTGGTATACTGGAAATTTTGAAATCACATATAATGATATTGTTGAAGGTTGCAGAGCATTTTTAGATTATATTATTGCTGAAAAATAATTTTTAAATATTAAGTTATAAAATAAGATTTAGACAAAATTTGAATAATTATATATTTAATAGAGAAGGTCTATATGATATGGATGCTTTTCCAATAATAAAAAAATATTGGTGAAAATTATAATAATAAGTTATAATTTAAGGGAAGAAAATGTTAAAAACTAAGAATTAATTATTTAAAGATATTTAAATGAGTTTCATAAGAAAACTTACTTAAGAACAAAGAGTAAAATATATGACATAATGTGCATATAATTTTTATGGACTGTATGAGATAAGGAGAAGTATGAGAATTCATAAGAATGTAATACTAATATTAATTTTATTGCTTGTATTTTCATTTATAAAAGTAGATACAGGTTATGCAGATACAAATGAAAATATAAAATTCAAAAGCATAACAATTGAAGATGGTCTATCCCAGTCTACAGTAGAAGTTATGTATCAGGATAGCAGAGGATATATATGGATAGGAACAAATGATGGACTTAACAGGTATAATGGATATGAATTTAAGCATTACAAAAATGACAGGAGTAATAAAAATTCATTAATAAGCAGTTATATAATTGATATTGTGGAAGACAAAAATGGAGATATATGGGTAGGTACTTTAGAAGGAATAAGCAGAATAAATTATGACAGTGATGTAATAACAAATTATTCATCTCAAAAAGATAATGGAAATTTATCTCAGGATTCTGTATATAAAATTATTAATACAAAAGAAAATAAAATAATTGCAGCTACAAAAGAAGGACTGAATGTATATGACAGGAAATCAGATAAATTTTTCAGAATTTTAGGTAAGGAAAATGACCTTCCAAGTCAGTACATATATTCACTGGAAGAAGATTCAGATGGACATATATGGGTTGGTACAGATAAAGGATTAGCTGAATTGGATAAAGAATTAAAAGTGATAAAGACATATGAAGGCACAATTATTGGTAATAGTGATATTTATGAAATGTATGATGATTCTAAAGGACATATGTGGATATGTACTTTAGGAAATGGATTATTTAAAATGGATTTAAACAATAAAAACATAGAGAACTATAGGAATATAGAAAATAAGCCTTCAATTCCAAGTAATAATGTGAAAACAGCATTAATGGATTCTAGTGGAAAGCTTTGGATTGGAACAGATAAAGGTATATGCTGTTTTAATTATGAAAAAAATATATTTAGAAATTATAAAAAAGAATCCTATGAAAATGATACTCTGATAGATAATAATATACGCTGTCTGCTTAAAGATGATAGTGGTTTTATATGGATAGGAACTTATAATGGAATTTCTCTGTTTAATTCCAATAGTAATTTTTATCATTTCAAATTTAAACCTAATGATAAAAACAGTTTAAGTGGAAATATGATTCATGGCATATATAAAGATAAAGATAAGATATTGTGGGTAGGAACTGCTGAAAATGGAATAAATCTTTTAGATGGAAACAGCACAAAACATATAAATAAGGATAACAGTAATCTTATTAGTGATTCAGTAAGTGACATAACAGGAGTTGATAACAATATATTTGTTGGAACAGATAAAGGATTATCCGTGTTATTAAAAAATAGTGATGGAACATATACTATAACAAATTATAATAAGGAAAGTGGTCTGCCAGCAGATAAAATAAAATCCTTATATATAGATTCAAAGCATTATTTATGGATAGGCACCAATGATGGATTAGCTGTTATGGATATTAACACAAAAAAGATTAAAGATATTACGTATATATTTGATAATATGGGGATATCAGACAGGTTTGTAAGGGCTGTATATGAAGATTCTAAAGGAAATTATTATATAGGATGTTTTTTTGATTCTGGGTTAATAAAAATAGATCCACAGACTAAAAAATACAAAATATACAAAAACAAAGAAAATGATAATAGCAGTATAAGTAATGATTCAATACGATATATAACTGAAGATTTAAAAGGAAATATTTTGGTTGGAACAAGCTATGGATTTAACATATTAGATACAGCAACAGATAAATTCAGCTATTATACAGAAAATGATGGTCTTATAAATAACACTGTATATGGAATAGTTGTTGATAAGCATAATCATATATGGATGAGTACAAATGGAGGTATATCCAGATTTTCAGAGGAAGATAAAAAGTTTAACAACTTTACAATTGCTGATGGTCTTCAGTCTAATGAATTTAATGGAAGATCATGTTTTAACAGCCAGGACGGATATATATATTTTGGAGGCATAAATGGTTTTAATGCTATAGATATAGAAAACATAAAATTATCAGAATTTAAGCCTAAAATTATATTTGACAGTTTTGAAGTGAATGGTGTAACTAAAAAGGATATATCCAATTTAAATCTTAAATATAATGAAAATAATATAAAAGTGAATTATTTTACAAATTATTA
>CAZLOP010000043.1:0-9149 GCA_964561205.1 uncultured Clostridium sp.
GATTTAAATTTTTAAAGTAAAACTCCCTGATCCCTCCCTTAGGCATTATTATTTTTACCTTATTATTAATAATTTTACCTATCTGTTTATTTATATCCCATATATATATTTTCCCATAATTTTTAATATAGCCACTAACACTTTTTATTATCCTCTCCTTTTCAAAAGACGTCCATATATTATTTAATTCAAAAAAGAAAGTACATGCATCATAACTTTCACACTGCAGTTGTTCTTTGCTATCTTCATTAACATAATCCACACTTATTTCATTATAAGCTTCTTTTGATATATTATAAATAATCCCTAAATTTTTTTCACCTACATCTAAAATGTTTCCCTCAAGTTCAACATCATTTAAATTTATAACTAAAGTTTTTCCCATATAAATTGCACCCCTTTTATAATTTCTTATGCATAAACATTTTACCATTTATTTACATGTTTTTAAATAGCCTCTGACTATGCACTATGATTTTTTATTATTCAACTATAAATAAAAGCTGCCACAAACTAATATGACAGCAGCACAATTATTTTTTTATTTTCTTTCTATATTGTTTAAAGCAAAAAACAATTATTAGGGATATTACAATTACTGATACTAGAATAATAATTTCTTTTGGCATATTAAAAATTTTCTTATTATTGTAACTTTTCATTTTATATATGCATCCTATGCCACTATCAAGTATATATACATTTCCATCCTTTGATAATATTTGTTTTATATTACTCTTCGTCTGAAGTTTTAATAATTGTTTCTTTACTCCATTACTATTTAGTGAACATATCATATTTTTTGACTTGTCATAATATATTAAAGAATTTTCTTCCAATATACTTCCATCTCTATCTACTGCAATATATTCTGCATTCTGAACCTTTGAAAAAACATATAATGGTGCAGCAACTGTTGTATTTGGAGGATTATTTATTATTCTGTATACAACAGTATCATTCTTAAATCTTGCTGAATCTATTGGATCCCCTCCACTATAATCAGGCCATCCATACCATTTTCCCTTTTCTATTTTATATATATAATCACAGTCTCTCTCTATTGGACGACTTCCTTTATTTTCTGCACCTTCAACTATGCATATAAGATTATTTTTTGAATCTGTATCCCATCCGCTTATATTTCTTATTCCAAATGAGTATAATGATGTTTTATAATTTTCAGGATTAATTTGAACTATAGATGAATTCCCAAACTTTTCTGCCTGTATTTTCTGACCTTTTATACTACTATTACCATATGCCATATATGCTCCTGTTTTATTTTCTCCATAATTATTTCCATTTAAAACTATATTAATTGCACTTTTTTCATATGGAATTTCACTTAAATTTTCATACCCATCATTATCAGCTATTCCACTATTTGTGGCACATCCAATTGCCATAAGAATCATGTTATCTTTTATAATAAGCTGACGTTTTAAATATCTGCCTTTATAAGGAATATTATCGCATATAACTTTTTTATTATTATCTTTTAAATTATATTCATATAATTTATCATCACTTAAAAAATATAATTTTTCATTATAATAAAGAAATTTTTCAATATTTAACCTGTCATCTTCAATTATTAAATTCTCACTTCCATCACTTTGAACTGATTTTATTTTATTTTTGTAAGCCACATATGTAACCTGTCTACATTTATGAAAATCTATGGCATTCTTAACACCCTTAATATCTATGCTCCACTCAATATTATCATCCAAAAGCCCTATTTTATATATTCCTGTAATCTCAAATAAAACAAATGCACTTACTACTATTAAAACTGCAGCAGCTAAATATTTAATAAAGTGTTTCACTTTTACTCCTCCATAAAAATACTATCTATTAAATTGTATTTTTTTTCTTGATAAATAAGACCTGTTTTTATATTTTCTAAAGATTTTCTTTTATCTTACGACAATAGATTAAAATAACATAAAGGATGTGATAAATATGGAAATGAGTATTGCTTCTTTATCAATATCAATGCATGCATCCTCACTTGCTAATGATGTTTCAATGGCATTGATGAATATGACTATGGAATCTGCTACAAGCGAAAGTGCTTCAATGGTTGAAATGATAGAAAGCTGTGATCCTAATATAGGAAACAACATAAATGCATTGGTCTAAAACTATATACTATAAATAAAAAGCATGTCCTATAAAATTACTTAAGACATGCTTTTTATTTATATACAGAAATCATTACTTTCTAATTCCATTTCAATACCTTTCCACTTTTCATCCTTTATCCATCCAGTAATAACTTCAGCATCCTTTGTTCTATATGGCCTTAACCTTATCATATAACACACTCCTCTTATTATTTAGTAATTATTATAACATATAAGCTTGTAATATTCTCTGCTTTTATGAATAAACTTTATTATAACAGAAGGAGTGAGAGCCCTTGGGAAATGATAATTTTTTAAAAAATTCTTTTTTACTTACTGCATCTAATGTTACAACAGGAATATTAGGTTTCATTTTTAATATATACCTTTCATCTTTATTAGGTCCAGAAGGAATGGGATTATATAATCTTGTAATGCCAATTTATAATTTATTCATATGTCTCATGTCTGCTGGTATTGTTGCATCTATCTCAAAAATAGCTGCAGTTTATGAAGATAAAGGCGAATACAACAATATAAAGAAAACAATAAATGTAATATGTATATTTAACATATCATGGGCTGTTCTTGTTGGTCTTTTAGTTTTTATATCTGCACCTTTCATTGGAAAATATGGTGTCAGCGATATTAGAACTGTAAATGCCATAAGAGTCATATGTCCTTCCATGGTATTCATAGCAACTTCAAATATATTTAAAGGTTACTTTTATGGAACATCAAAAATTACTATTCCAGCAGTTCTTGATATTCTTGAAAAAGCTATGAGAATAATTACTGTAACAATTTTAATTTTGGTATTTAAAGCAGAAACAATTGAAACTATGGTAACTCTTGCAACAATAGCATTATGTATTGGAGAACTTCAAAGTCTTATTGGACTTTATATTTATTATAGATACTGTATTTCTAAAACTCCATCATCTCATGAAGTACATGAAAGTCGAATACAGCTGTTGTTTAACGTAATGATTATTTCAATTCCTTTATGCCTTAATGGTTTTTTAACAAATATTCTTGGAACTATGGCAACTCTTATTGTTCCAAGAAGACTTATAATTGCAGGTTTTACTCATAGTGAAAGTTTAAGTCTTATAGGAAAGTATACAGGAATGGCTGCTACAATGCTTACAATTCCTTTAATTGTAGTTTCAACTATAAATACTCTGCTTATCCCAGACCTTTCACAAACAATCAGCAGCGGTCAAACCTATAAAGCTGCACATAGAATAAAAAAAGTTATAAAACTTGCTTTTCTCCTTGGTCTGTCTACAACAATAATATGCAATATTGTACCCGATTCCCTTGGAATTATGTTTTATAACCGTGATGATCTTGGATTATATATAAAATTTGCTTCATTTGCTGCACCAATATTTTTTACATCAGCAACTATGTTTGGTATTTTAAATGGATTAAACAGACAGGCAATTATTTTAAGGAATTCATTAATTGAAGCAGTAATTGAACTTATATGCCTATTTATATTTACTGCTATTCCATCAATTAATATTTATGGATACAGCATTGCAATGATACTTGCAACAAGCGTAAGCTTCGCTTTAAATTTCCATGAAGTAAAAAAGCATATTGATGTAGAAATTAACCATTATAATGTAGTAATTTATTTATTGCTGGGATTTTTAACATTCCTCATAATAAAAATTTTATCACTTCATCTTTTTGTTAATAATTATATTGTAAATAACCTTATTGTAATTGCATCTACATTTTTTATTTTTGTTTATCTTGGAACATTTGGTGAAATCCAATAGATCAGCTAATCTGAAAACCTGTATTAAATTATAGCAAACCAGCTCCTATTTAATTAAGAGCTGGCTTAATTTTTAAATAATTCTTTTTATTCCATATTTTCTCTAATAAATCTAGGAAGCATTTTATAAATTCTTGGTGAAATACTGTCCATATCTCTTTTCTTTAATCCATTTATTAATGATAAAATATAAATATAAACAAACCCACCTAAGACTACTAATATTACTGTTGTAATCAAATATATTCCATAATTATAATTTAATAAATCAAGAATAATGTCTATAGGCTTTTTAGCAAAATAAATAACAAGAGCCATAACTCCAGATGCTGCTAATGGTTTTATTATATCTTTTATCATACGGATTCTTACTCTTAAGGTTTTTCTAAGCGCAGAAATATTTAGTATACAAGGTATAAAAAACCATAAAAAATTACCTACAACTACGCCCATTATATTAATTTTAGGCATTCCTACAAGTATAAAGTTTGCTGTTATTTTAAATACAAGTCCAATTACAAAAGTTGTTAACACATAATAAAGCTTATTCATACTTTGAAGAAGAATTGTCTGGATTTGAGCAACTGCCATAAATACAAGAACAACTGCTCCTGCCATCATTAATTTATAACCTTCCTCACTTCCATATAAAATAATAAATGTTTCCTTTGAAAGGCATGAAAGCCCGACTGCTGCCGGAATTGTTATTAAAAATACCATTCTAAAGGCAAATGATGTCTTCTTCCTTACTTCCCTTTTATCTTTTACAGCAACTGCTGCTGAAACAGCTGGCAGTACTGTTGCGCCAAGTGCTGTTATTATTATAAGAGGTACATTTAATAATGTTTTATATCTTCCAAGCACTCCATAAAGTTCCTGTGCTTCTGCCATTGAAAATCCTGCAAAAGCAAGTCTGGCATTTACATTAATCATATCTACAAGACTTCCAAAGTTTTGTAATCCTGAACTTAATGTTATAGGAAGTCCATATTTAATAAGTTTTTTTATAATTCTTTTAGGTCTTATTTTTTTCTTTACCTGAGTTCTATATGCATCTTCTTCAAAATCCTCTTTTCTAAATGCATATATCATATAACCAAGTGCAAGAAATGCACCTACTGATGTACCAATTGTTCCACCAGCTGCTCCGTATGGAGTACTTACCTTTACTAATAAATAAGCACATAATAAACTTACTCCAATATTGATTATCTGTTCCATAACCTGAGAAACAGCAATTGCAGTCATACTGCTTTTACCCTGAAAATATCCTCTGTAAGAGGATAAAATTGTTGTAACAAATATACTTGGTGCAAGCATTAAAATACCATATGATGCATCAGGGTTTTGAATTACCTTTCCTATAAGAAAGGCTCCACCCATAAGTACAAGAGATATAACTCCACTTATTAAAGCTAAGAGGCTTCTTGATATTCTTAGTGTACGCACTGCATCCTCAGGCCTTTCCCTTGCTGTATACTCAGCTACAACCTTTGCAATAGCAGGCTGTGTTCCAAGGTTTGTTACTGCATATGCAAATAGAAATACCTCATAACAGTTTTGATATATTCCATACCCAGTAAGTCCTATGATTCTCTGAAGCATTGGAATATAAAAAACTGATATTACTTTTGTTATTATACCTGCAGCAGAAAGAATGAGAAATCCTCTGTTAGATGACTTTTCTTCCATAATTACCTCCTGCTATTAAATAGAAAATTTAAATACATCACTCTTTATCTTTTTTAATAAAGGTGGAAGTGCTACTGCTACTGTTTTGTTTTTAAGGTAATTTAATTTATTTTTTACATTTCTAAAATTAAGTTTATAGGCATATAAGTACTGATAATCAAGTCCATACTTATTTTCAAAGAATGAATTTAACTTTCTGTCACCATATTTACTATCACCAATTATAGGACATCCTATATGTGATAAATGTGCTCTTATCTGATGGCTTCTTCCTGTAACTAAGTGAATTTCTAAAAATGAATATGCACCATTAGTTTCTATTGTTTTAACCTCTGTTATTATTTTCTTTGAACCATCTTTAAATCCATCATAAATTTTTGAAATATTAGTTTCAGGGTCTTTAACAATGTATGCCTCATAGCATCCATCTGCAATTTTCCCCTTAACAAGAGTATAATAATATTTCTTTATTTCATCTTCTCTTATTGCTTCATTTATACATTTTAATCCGTCAAAAGTTTTTCCGAATATAACCATACCAGATGTATTTCTGTCTAACCTGTTACATGGAGCAGGAGTAAAAGTAATTTCCTTTGCAGGATTATATGCACCCTTTGCTTCTAAATATGATAATGCATAATCAGTTAATGTTGGAACTTTGCTTTCGTTACTGTCATAGTGAACTAAAACCCCTGGCCATTTTTCAATTATTAAAAGATTATCATCTTCAAAACATATTTTCAAATCTTTACTATCTACTTTTTTATGTTTTGGTTTTTTATTTTCTTCACTATTACTTACTATGTATTTTATATCTACTATGTCGCCTTCTTCAAGAAAATACTTTTCGTTTTGTTTTTTTCCGTTTACTCTGATGTCTTTTTTTCTTAGAGCTTTAAAAATTGCACTAAGGGGTACATCCTTTAAAAGCTTTCTTAAAAATTTGTCTAGTCTTTGTCCTGCCTCATTGGGTCCAATTTCTATTCTCAAATATTATCACTCCATCTTTTTATAAATGCGTTCATCTTAACGATTATATTCTAACAAAATAGATTTTTCAAATTTATTTTGTTAAAAATCTAAATGCTGCTCCTGCCTGAATGGCAGCTCCTATTGGAAGGCAATCTTCATCAATGTTAAATAAATCGCTGTGTGCTGGTTCATCTGTATGCTTTATTTTATTTCCTGAACCTAAGAAGTAAAATGCTGCTGGACGTTCATTTGCAAAATACGCAAAGCTTTCTACTCCCATCTTTGGTGCCCTCTGCTCTAAAACATTTTCTTTTCCTATTGCGGCTTCTGCACTTTCACATACTATATCAACACAGTCATCATCATTATAAAGACAAGGATAACTTTCACGTACGATTACCTCCGCCTTTGCCCTTGAAATCTGTGCAATTCCTTCTGCAATTTCTTTAAGTCTTTTAACAGCAAAAGTTCTGTCTTCCTTTGTCATAGTTCTTATGGTTCCTTCAATTTCTGCTTCTTTAGGTATGATATTTTCTCCATTTCCCCCACGAATCATTCCAACTGTAACTACCGCAGGATTAACAGGTGCAATTTCTCTGCTTACTATTGTCTGAAGTGCAATTACAATATGACTTACAATAACAATAGGGTCAATAGTTGTATGAGGTGCTGCACCATGACCGCCTTGTCCTGTTATTTTTATTTTATATGGATTAGAAGCTGCATTAACTACTCCTTTTTTTATTCTTATTTTTCCACATTCAACCTCTTCATCAACATGAAGTCCAAATACAGCATCAACACTTGGGTTTTCCATGACACCGTCTTTTATCATTTCCACTGCACCGCCTGTAGTTTCCTCAGCTGGTTCAAAGAACAATTTTACAGTACCACAGAATTCATCTTTGTGATTATTTAAAAGTTTCGCTGCTCCCATAAGCATTGCAGTATGTGAATCATGACCACATGCATGCATCTTGCCTTCATTTTGTGATTTGTAAGGGCAGTCATTCATTTCTAATATAGGCAGAGCATCAATATCTCCTCTAAGAGCAACAACCTTTCCATTACCTTCCTTTGTACCTTTTATAATTCCGCATACACCTGTTGCAGCTGTTTCTATATATTCTATATTATTTTTACTTAAAAATTCCTTTATAACCTTGCTTGTTCTTGTTTCTTCAAATCCAAGCTCAGGATGCATATGAAAATCTCTTCTATACTCAATTATTTCTTCTCTTATTCCTTCTGCTTCAACTCTAAAATTTATCATTATTTTATAACTCTCCTTTGTTATTATGACCAAAATACATCAATTACATCCCCATCTTTTATAGATGCTACATAAGATGTTGTTGGCTGTCCATTTAATACTACATTAATTACTCCTTTTGGTACAGTCAGGTCAAAATCTATGTAATTGAAAATATCAACTAATACATAAGAATCTTTCTTTGCCATTTTTATTTCTTCTTTATTTACAATGACTGTTATACCATTAGTATCAGATAAATTCAATACTGGTGCTGATGGTTTTTGCGGAGTCTTTATAGCAAGATCCCTTTCTAAAGCTAAAGCTGCTTCAGATTTTATTTCAGTATCAGGTTTATTTTCTATATTATCAGATACAATATTATCTCCCAAAATATTCTTAGGTATATTATTTTGTTCTGCATCAATATTTTCAGATAGTGATACATCTGCTTCCTTTGTTTGAACCTTTACTTCTTCATTATTTATTTCTGCTTCATTAATATTTTCTACAGGTGGCAATGTATCTATTAAACTTTCTTCCCTATAAGTCACCTTCTGACCTTCATGCAGAACATAATTGTCATCTACAGGTTCTTCACTTACAAATACTTTTACATCTTTTTTTAGTACATATTTTTTAAACTCTGACACCCTGCATGGAAGAAATACTTCAACAGCATCACCATTCTTTATTATATACTCAAGATTTTCAGGTTTATTATTTACAAGAATAACAGGTATTATATTTAATATATCATCATTAACAAAAAGAGAAATAGAATTTATTTCTTTTATGTTATCCGCAAGCTTTGGCTGTGCATCATTTCCGTTTTGTGCATATTCTATTGTAACCTTATCTTCTGCATCTACTTCTGTTTCAAGAGTTGCTGCTTTATCATTTACTTTTATCACTGCACTTTTGCCATAATCACCAAACACAATACGCTTACATCCGTTATATGTAAATCTCACACTTTTACCATTTTTGCTCATAAATAATCCTGGATTAATTCCTGCCTGAAGTACAACATCCATAACTGTATGTTTATGAGAATTAAATAAAGTTATAGGATCATCATTTAATGTAACATCTATAAAATCATTTCCAAGAGTCCTCATTGCACTTAATGCAATACCAAGTACAGTTACTCCTGCTGAACCAAGACTATTATCACTTACACATTCAATAACAGCATTTCTATCCTTAATACCAATACGCTGCTCTGGCATGCTTAAGTTTTCACTCATTTCCTTTATAAGACCTGGAGTGTGGGCACCTCCGCCAACCAAAAAGACAGCACTTGGTG
>CAZLOP010000044.1:0-7050 GCA_964561205.1 uncultured Clostridium sp.
AAACTTTATACTCTTGAAATGTTCTCTTATCCATCAGGTGCTCAATTACATGCAGGACACTGGTTTAACTATGGTCCTACAGATACATGGGCAAGACTTAAAAGAATGCAGGGATACAATGTATTTCAACCAATGGGCTTTGATGCTTTCGGTCTTCCTGCTGAAAACTATGCAATCAAAACAGGCATTCATCCAAAAGATTCAACTTTAAAAAATATTGCTACAATGGAAAAACAATTAAAAGCCATGGGTGCAATGTTTAACTGGGAAAATGAAGTTGTAACATGTATGCCTGACTACTACAAATGGACTCAATGGTTATTCCTTCAACTATACAAAAAAGGATTAGCTTACAGAAAAAAAGCACCTGTTAATTGGTGTCCATCTTGTAACACAGTTTTAGCAAACGAACAGGTTGTGGAAGGTGAATGTGAAAGATGTGGAAGCATAGTTCAAAAGAAAGATCTTACTCAATGGTTCTTCAAAATAACTGACTATGCTGATGAATTGACAGATAAATTAGACGGACTTGACTGGCCAGAAAAAACTAAAGCAATGCAAAAGCACTGGATTGGAAGATCTTATGGTGCTCAGGTAACATTCAAAGTTAAAGATAGTGATTTACAATTTGATGTATTTACTACAAGAGTTGATACATTAAATGGTGTTACTTATGTTGTTTTAGCTCCAGAAAACAAATTAGTTGATGAATTGACTACTGCTGAAAATAGAACAGCTGTAGAAAAATATAAAGAAGAAGCTTCTAAACAGACTGATATTGAAAGACAGTCTTCATCAAAAGAAAAAACAGGAGTATTTACTGGTTCATATGCCATTAATCCTCTTAATGGTAAAGTAGTTCCAATCTGGATTTCAGATTATGTATTAGCCACTTATGGTACTGGATGCGTTATGGCTGTTCCTGCTCATGATGAAAGAGATTTTGCTTTTGCTACAAAATTTAATCTTCCAATAGAAAGAGTTATAACTGATAAGGTTGGAAACGAACCAGAACTTCCATTCTGTGAACACGGTTATGTTGTTAATTCAGGTAAATACGACGGTTTAAGCACAGATAAAGCTAAAAAGGCTATTGTAGAAGACTTAGAAAAACAAAACTTAGGTCAAATGAAAGTAAACTTCAGATTAAGAGACTGGCTTGTATCAAGACAAAGATATTGGGGTGCTCCAATTCCTGTTATATACTGTGATGATTGTGGAATCGTACCAGTACCAGAAAAAGATCTTCCAGTTGAACTTCCATATGATGTTGAATTTACACCAGATGGCAAATCACCACTTAGCAAATGTGAAAGTTTCATAAATACAACATGTCCTTGTTGTGGAAAGCCTGCAAGAAGAGAAGCTGATACATTAGATACTTTTGTATGTTCTTCATGGTATTATTTAAGATATCCTGATAACAAAAATGCAGATGCACCTTTTGATCCAGAAATAATCAACAAAATGCTTCCAGTTGATAAGTACGTTGGCGGACCAGAACATGCCTGTATGCATTTATTATACGCAAGATTTATAACAAAAGCATTAAGAGATATGGGATACTTAAAATTTGACGAACCGTTCTTAAGCTTGACTCACCAAGGATTGATTCTAGGACCAGATGGACAAAAAATGAGTAAATCAAAAGGTAATACAATATCACCTGATGACTGCATTTCAGAATACGGTGCTGATGTATTTAGGATGTACCTAATGTTTGGTTTTGCATACACTGAAGGTGGTGCTTGGAGTGATGACGGAATCAAATCTGTAAGCAAGTTTGTAGATAGAATTGAAAGAACTCTTAAAGCTTGCCGAGAAGTTATAAACTCAAACGAAAACATTAAAGATACTATTGACAATGCTGAAAAAGAATTAAATTTCTGGAAAAATACCGCAATAAAAGGTGTTGTTGAAGATGGTAACAAGATGCAGTTTAATACTGCAATAGCAAGACTTATGGAACTTACTAATGCTCTCAACAAATATCTTGCAGAAAAAGTTAAAAATCCAGCATTTATAAAACAAACTACATGTGACTTCTTAAAATTGCTTGCACCATTTGCACCTCATTTCTCTGAAGAAGAATGGAGTAAATTGGGCTTTAACACAACTATCTTCAATGAAAGATTACCAGAATTTGATCCATCAGCTTTAGTAAAAGATGAAGTTGAAATAGCGATTCAAGTTAATGGTAAGATTAAAGCTAAAATAATGGTAGCATCTAACCTTGATGATGAAGGCATAAAAACTGCTGCTTTAAACAATGATAATGTAAAAGCCAACACTGAAGGTAAAAACATTGTAAAAATTATTGTTATTAAAGGCAGACTTGTTAATATTGTTATAAAATAAGCTTTAATTACACATAAAAAATATGGAACTGTCACACTAAATGATTAGTGCACAGTTCCTTTTTTGATAAATCATAATTTGATGAATTAAACTAAGAACTAAAAACTAAGAGCTAAAAACGGCGGTAGATTTTGCACAACAAAATCAATGCAATAATATAATAAAAAATCTGAAAGATTTTTTTCCAAAACTCTTAGTTCTTAGTTTTTAGTTCTTACTTAATATCGTTAAATTATAATTTTAGAACATATTTAATACAACAACCCCATTTTTTATTGCAAATTAAAACTATATTTCCCGATATTGATATTTATTCAAAATTTACTTATATTTATTTATATAGTATACTAATAATATATATTTCGACTATATTATAGGGGGGAACAAAATATTGTTAAAATTTATGACTGAAAAAATGTTTAATGGGATAATTCTTTTAGATGGAATTTGTTTTAATAAAGATAATGATATAAGAAATATTGATAATGTTTCACTTTTGTTTAATAATAATCCTAAGGGATGTTTTGTTATTCAAGACACCAACAATAGAATTCTAGGATATATTTTTTCTAAAATAGAAGGAAATTTGGGCTTTATTGGTCCTCTTGCAGTTCATCCTGATTATAAAAATAACGATTTTGCAACAAAACTTATTAATGCTTCTTTAAATAATTTAATGGAAATGGGATGTAAAAGCATAGGTTTAGACTTAGATTCTAACTTTGTAGATGCTATTGCACTTTTTCAACAATGCGGTTTTAGGTTAGGTCTTCCTACTCTTTATTATGAAAAAACTTTTCCTTATCCTAACATAAGCAGTGAGCATATTCTAAATGGTAATGATGTTACTGACGAAATGTTATACTGCTTTGATAGAAAATTTAGAGAAGATTATTCTGGTTATAGTCTTATAAAAGATATAAAAGAAGCATTATCTATTAATCCTGAAAAAATTATTTTTTATTGTGATAAAAATTCCATATGCGGCTTCATTTTTAACTTAAAAGAAATATCTCCATTTGTTTGTTCCGGCTTCTTAAAGGAAGGTTTTAGCATAAGCAAATTTTTACATGCATATGGATGCTTACAAAACCTATGCTCTGATGAACAGCTTATTTTAGAAATTAATTCAAGATATAGTTTAAATAACGAATTGCATAAATACGGATTTAAGATAAAAAAAGTATTTACTCGAATGCTTCATAAAAATTATACAGGTATTTTTAATACTGTAGATGATTTTGGCTTCGTTGCACGTCCATGGCTTCAGTAACCATAAAAAGATATTAGATTTTAAAATACTAATATTAAAATCTAATATCTTTTTGTTATGCATTTAATATTTCTTTAAATGCCATAAGTATTTTTCTCACTTTATCTGGATCAAGCTGATAATACCGTTCTAGTTTTCCTGACATACCAATTGCTTCATATAAAGCTTTACTACTTTGAACCCAGTTTTCAGGTATATAAATCCACAATAAATCATCATATGCACAACTTAACAGAAAATGTTCCATTCCCCAGAAATAATATTCTTCAATTTCATGCAGCTCATTAAACTTTTTATAATCTTCAACTACTCTATTATTTAATTCATAAGTATATATATCGCTGAAAAAAGTATCAAACTTTTTAGGCTGTGCTTTAAATGCATCTCCTTGAATAATAGTAATTTTAGAATTATCCGCAAAATTATTTTTATAAATTTCTATGATTTGGTTACTTAATTCATAAACTATAATGGAATTAACTTTAGGATTATTTAACAACTCCTGCACAGAATAACCTAATCCAAGTCCAACTATTCCCACATCACCATATGCATTTTTAGTCATATTATATGTTCCCTGAATTTCTTTTTCATTAAGTTTCATTATAATTTTATCATTCTTTTGAAGAACTATCTCATCTGTTTCCTGCACAGATTCCTTAATATACATATAACCTTGATCTGATTTTATTTTATTTATTGTAACTGAATATTCATCATTCTTTTGTTCTTTTATTAAATTCAAATATTTTCCCATTTGATTTATTATAAAATCATCGTTATAGGGCTTCATTCTGCTTCTCCTTTAACCTTATTTTATACTAATAAAAAAGTCATATATTTACTTTAAAGTATAATGAGCAAATTGTAAAGTCCTATATTCTATGATATACTTAATTTATTGACCTTGTGTCAAATATTTCAATAAAGTAGGTGTTATTATGAAAAATGTAACAATAAGCGAAGAAGCTTATACTGAATTTAAAGCTTTCTTAGAAGAAAATAACATATCTGATTTTAATATTAGAATAAACTTTGCTGGCTTTGCCTGCAGTGGTCCTATATTTAATATATCTGTTTCTAAAGCAACTGAAGACGATGAAGTAGAAACAATACATGATATTTCATTCATGTATGAAAAAACTTTAATTGATCAATTTGGAGGATTTATAATCCTTTCAAGTGAAGAAAATGAGGGAAACGGCTTAAGCCTGAAACCAGTTATTGCTCCAGAAGGTGGATGTGGCGGTTCTTGCAGCGGATGTCACTAAAACAAAAGGCAGCCTTTCAGGCTGCCCATCATTACTATAATGTTTTACTTTCTATCGTGCCCAGTCATGAATCACTTCATTTACCATCTTTAAACCAATATTTCTTTCTATTATTTCTTTTTTACCTTTTGCCATAGAAATTACATGACCATATGGCTCTTTTACAGATAATGTTTCATCACCATATATAACCCATAATGTCTTTAAATTAATAGGCTTTATTGTAAGTTTCTCTTCACCTGCACCATCAGTAAAATAAATCAAAACAGACTTTCTCAAATTATTTTCTGCTATATATTTAAAGACTGGAGAAAAAGCAGTTGATCCATTATTTTTACTTCTTTTCTGAATATCATTTTCATTCCTTAAGGTATATATATTTCGTATTTCATTATCACATTCTATTACTGTAATTCTATTTTTTGTAACTCTTGTTATTGCAAGAATCTCAACTAAAATTTTCTTAACCTCATCATCATTCATACTTGCACTAATGTCTACAGCTACAATTATTTCACTTTCATATTTAGGCAGCTTCCCTCTAATGTCAAATCTATCTGGTTGTCTTCTATCTCTTCTTGTAATTGTTTTTTTATATGAAGTTTTTGCAAATGTAATTATACTTTTTAAAAGAATCTGCCATTCTATTTCTGGCTGCATCTTATACTTTTCCAATATGCTATTAATTGTTTGAGGCGCTTCTTTACTTATAATACTTAATGCTGTCTTTTTGGTAAGACTTTCTATATCATTATCTGTTAATTCAGACTGTTCCCACATATCATGTGCATTTTCCAAACATATTTTATGGTTATTGTCCTCTTTATTTTTTATATGACTTTTTACTATTCTTTTCTTAATTGATTTATCTATTATTTCTGCATATTCTTCAGCACTTCGCTCTTCTTCAAGTTTCACATTATATTGCAGCTCTGCATCTTTTAATTTTATACAGAAACCAGGCAGATTGTTTATGTATGAATTTATTGAAATATCAAGAGCAGTATTTATAGCCTCCTTGCAAAATCTTTCTCTCATTTTGCGTTCTCTTTCATAATGTGAATTCATTATATGATAAACTTCATGTTTTAAAAGTGCTTTAATTTCCTTTTCCTCTAACATCAATAAAAGCCCAGGGTTAACAAACATATTAAACCCATTCAGCTTTACATTAGTTGCAATAGGCACTGTAATTGAAGTATTAATATTCTTTTCTATCTTTAATAAAAACTGTCCAAAAAATTCATCATTCTCCTGCATAAGAGAAATAATAATATCCTGTAAAAACGTAAAAAATCTTTTTATAAAATCAGATTTTAATTCGTCCTTTAAATTGTAACAGTCTAAAATTAGTTTCTGTTTCCTCTCTTTGAAATCCATAATTTATTCCTCACTTAAATATGTTAAAAAATGCATTTAAGAACTCATCATTATCTAATAATTTATTATAAAGATTTTTATAATCCCTCTTTACTTCTTTCATTATGCCAAGTCTCATATCTCTTGGATAATAATTTAAAAATTCACAAAATAAATTCATATTTCGCATAGTTATGTTATTATTAAGATACTCTATTACATTTTTAAATAATATATATAATCTGGAATTACTTTCTTTGGCTATTCTGTCTTTCAAATCTTCTACTAAAATATCATTAGCAAAAATATCTTCAACCTGAATAAGTGGTGTTTTTAGATTTAAAATAAAATTTGAAAAATCACCAGCAATATCTGCACCCACATTACCTTTTACTGTATTCATAAATATATCAAAAGAGTACTTTTCTTTATTTTTTGTATACACTTCATATGAATTTGATATTCTCTCCCAACTTCTTGGAGTAGCTTTTATAGAATTATTACTATCTGGCGTATGCAGATACTGAGGAAATGAGGATATAAATTCAACAATATGTTTATGTATATTACCCTCATTACTCATAGCCCATTTAAGCCATTCCTTAACATCACTTTCAAGTTCAATCCATACAAATCGGTCTTCCTGAGCAGGATCCATATCTACTACTTCATAACGTGAATCATAAAATCCTTCATTTTTACTTGGAGGATTCATTGCTGCAACTACTTTAACCCTGTCATCTAATACATATCCATTAATCTCTCGATTTAATACAAGATTCATTAATT
>CAZLOP010000044.1:7060-9116 GCA_964561205.1 uncultured Clostridium sp.
TGAGATACAGTATGATCACATCTATTGAGTTCATCAATAAATAAAATCACTTTTCTTGTATTATCTTCTTTTAACAATGTACTTATTTTTGCAAGCTTATAATATGTTGCATAGACAGTTTCATTATTTTTAACCATAGGAAGTCCGCCTATTTCTCCCTCTTTTAAAAGATTGGCATCTATATTAACATAATAATAATTATTTTGTTTAGCAATTTCACTTACTAATGATGTCTTGCCAATTCCGCTTTCCCCAATAATTAGAGGAACATCATTACTTTCCAAAATTAGTTCAACAGTCTGCATACATTGTGTATAATTCATACATTTCACCCCTTACAATTTATAATCAACTAATATTTTTTTTGATTTTTTACTTCCATACATTCTTATAAAATTAATTTTATCCATTTCAAGTACTTCTAAATTAAGAAAATTTTTAATATATTCTTCATCTATATTTTTTTCCTTAACCTTATCTTTTAATATATCTATTACTGTTTCCACATCAATACTTTCATAAATATATTTAACAACATTTATATTTTCACTAATAAACTTTTTCATCTCTTCAAAACTATAATTGTTAATATAATTTATTGCCTCTCCATTGCACTTAACAGCTGTTATTTTTGCACTAATAGTTGGATTTACTATATACTTAATTGCTGCATAGTAATTATTTATAGCTGCTATCTGAACTTTCTCAGAAGGATTTTTTATATATTTTATTGCATCATAATCTTTTTCTACTGCAATCATTTGAAATTTTTCTGAAGGGTTCTTTACATACTGTATAGCCCATCCTTTTGTTCTTAATGCTTCTTCAATTATCTTATCATTAGGCTCTTTTATATTTTCAAGAGCATTCCATCCGCTTCTTACAGCTGCAATTGCAATATCCTCATCAATATTATCTATATATTTCGCATTTACTAACGAATCTTTAACTGCAATCAGCTGAATTTCCTTGCTTGGATTAGCTATATATTTTATATTAGCTCCATTCTGTTTAACAATAAAAGTATACATTTCTTGTGTAGGATTATGTATTTCTTTAATATATTCAGGATTATTTTTCAATTTCATTTCTATATCTTGGTTTATCAACTTATTTTCCTCCTATCTCAAAAAAGAGAGCTTGCGCCCTCTTATGAATATTTTTCAATCTCTCTGTTAATTGAAAATAATAAACTATTTAATTCCCATACTTCACCATCATCAATTAATTTATTTAATATCTTCTGATATCTTGCAGCTTCAGCATTTTTACCTAAAGATATAAGTGTCATCAATGCATTCATAATACTTGATATTAACTGCGATTTTACTTCAAATAACTTTTGAGCATCCTTAATTTCATCTTTAATCTCAAGCATTTCTTCATCAAGTCTAAATGCTGCATCCGCAGAACATTTTAACTGATTCTTTAATTTATCAGGAATATGATGTTTATACTTATAATTTAACGAGTGTTCTATAGTTGCCCAGAAATTCATAGCTAGAGTTCTTATCTGAAATTCAGCCAAAATCTCTACCTGTTCTTCTGCCATATTAACAGGATACTTAATTATCATATGATAGCTTCTGTATCCGCTTTCTTTAACATTACGTACATAATCTTTTTCATAAAGAATCTGCATATCTTTTCTTTTTCTTAATATTTCAACTACAGTATCTATGTCATCAACAAACTGACACATTATTCTTATTCCCGCAATATCTTCTAGCTCATACCTTATTCTATCTATAGGAATTCCAAATTTATTAGCTTTCTCTAACATACTGGAAATTTCTTTTACTCTCCCAGTTACAAATTCTATTGGAGAATACTCGCTTTTTTTTCTATATTCTTTTCTTATAGATTTTAATTTTACTTTCAATTCATCTACCGCTTGTTCATAGGGCATTAAAAAAGTTTTCCAATTACTAATTGCCATATAAGATTCTCCTTTTATTTCATATTATTTTTATTATATCAGAAAGTTATTGTCCTGTATCAATGTAAACATAAATATATTTAAAAATATTTATACATTACTATAATATATAATGTT
>CAZLOP010000045.1:0-9086 GCA_964561205.1 uncultured Clostridium sp.
TTATTTATTCATTTAAATCTACATAAACACCATCTTTGGAAAAAATTGTCCATTCACACACATTAGTTACATGATCTGCAATTCTTTCTAAAAACTTTATTACAAATAAAAGCTGAGTACCATCATTAACCATTTCCTCTTTTACTTTTATTGTCTTTATAATTTTATCAAATAGTGATTTATAATAAGCATCAACCTTATCATCTTCTGCACATATTTTATACGCAGTCTTTACATCATTATTTATATAACTTTCAACAGACATCTTTATCATCTCACGCACTTTGGCTTCCATATCCCAAAGTTCATCAAGATCTCCATTAAATACGCTGACGTTTCTAACCATCTTTTTTAAGATTTTGCATATATCGATTGCGTGATCCGCCATTCTTTCTAAATCTGTCACTATTTTTGAAGCCGCAAAAACTTTTCTTAAATCCTTTGCTACCGGCTGTTCTGTTGCTATAAATTTTATACATTCGTCTTCAATAGTCTTCTGCATTGCATCTACTTCGTCATCATTATCAATTATTTCATCAGCAGCATTAACATTATAATTTTTTAATGCCACCATACTTTCATGTATCTGCTTTTCAACAAGATCTGCCATAACCATCAAATCTCTATGAATATTTTTTACTCTTGTTTTCTGAGAACCTCTTGTCATACTTTCATCCTCCTTCTTTAGCCGAATCTTCCTGTAATATAGTCCTCTGTTCTTTTATCTTTTGGATTATAGAAAATATCTTCTGTTTTTCCAAACTCAATCATTTCTCCATTTAAAAAAAATGCAGTTTTATCAGCAATTCTTCCAGCCTGCTGCATATTATGAGTTACAATTATTACAGTATACTGTTTCTTAAGCTCATCCATAAGTTCTTCCATTTTTGATGTAGAAATGGGGTCAAGAGCTGATGTAGGTTCGTCCATAAGTATCACTTCTGGAGAAACTGCCAGTGTTCTTGCTATACAAAGTCTCTGCTGCTGTCCACCGGACATTCCCATAGCACTTTCTTTTAATCTATCCTTTGTTTCATCCCAAAGAGCTGCACCTCTTAAACTTTTTTCAACCAGCTCATCTAATATTTTCTTATTTTTTATTCCATGTATTCTTGGACCATAAGCTATATTATCATAGATTGACATAGGAAATGGATTTGGTCTTTGAAACACCATTCCAACTCTTTTTCTAAGATTTATTTCATCATAATCCTTATAGATATCTTTATTTTCAAATAAAACTTCACCAGTTATCTTTACACAGTCTATAAGATCATTCATTCTGTTTATAGTTCTTAAAAATGTTGATTTTCCACAACCTGAAGGACCTATAAGTGCTGTAACTTCATTTTTATTTATCTTCATGTTTATGTTTATTAATGCCTGCTTTTCACCATAATATAAACATAAATCTTTAGTTTCAATTATATTCATAATTTTCTCTCCATTTCACTGCATGATACAATTTCAAATGTTTACTAACTATACTTTTTCTTTATCTGCTTTCCAATAAGTTTAGCTAATACATTAAATAATAATACAGATAGTATTAATACTGCAGCAGTCCCATTTGCTATTGCCCTTGCATCTGGAACAACTCCTTCAGAATTCAGCTTCCATATATGAACCGCAAGTGTTTCTGCTGGTCTGAATAAGGAAAATGCAGATTTCTTTTCAACTAAACTTATAGTATTAAAGTTTAAAGCTTTTGAATTTAAACCTGCTGTATACAAAAATGCTGCTGCTTCTCCAAAAATTCTTCCTGCTGCAAGTATTATTCCTGTTAATATTTCGCCCATAGCACTTGGAACAGTTATTTTCATAAGAGTCTGCCATTTTGTTGCTCCAAGCCCAAGTGATGCTTCTTTTACCCTTTTGCCTGCAGTTCTTATTGCACTTTCAGAAATACGTGTCATTGAAGGAATATTTAAAATACTTACTGATAAAGCCCCTGCCAGTATTGAATATCCCCAGTTAAACTTATTAACAAAAATTAACAGACCAAACATACCTATTACTATTGAAGGCAGTGATGACATTGTTTCAAGACACATTGTTATAAAATCAAGTATCTTACCCTCTTTTGCATATTCAGCCATATATATTCCTGCACCAACTCCTATTGGTATAGTTATTATTAATGAAAGAATAAGCATATAGAACGAATTAAATAACTGAGGTCCTATTCCACCACCCGCTCCAGATATCTTAGGCTTGCCAAACAAGAATGATGGTTTTAACATGCTTCCACCTTCATATAAAATATAAATAATAAAAGCACTAAGAAGTGTTACTATAAATGCACTTATAATATAAAGTACTATTGTTGCTATTTTATCTGTCTTTTTTGCATTCATTATACTCCACTCCTTTTCTCAATTTTTCTAACTATTACTATAAATACAAATGAAATTACAAGAAGTATTAATGCCAGGCTCCATAATGCATCATTCCATGCTGTTCCTGAAACTGTATTTGCCATATCCATTGTTATTACACTAGTTATTGTTGACATTGGTTTAAGCAGACTATCTGGCAGCTTTACTGTGTTACCTATTACCATCTGTACTGCTAATGCCTCACCAAAAGCTCTTGCAATTCCCAGTACAACACCAGTTAAAATACCTGATTTTGCTCCTGGTATAATTACTCTGCATATAGTCTGCCAGCGGGTGGCGCCAAGTCCATATGAAGCTTCAATATGATCTTCAGGAACTGCTTTTATTGCATCAATTGCAAGAGTGGCTATTGTTGGAAGTACCATTAATGCCAGAACAAGAATTCCTGCAGCAAGTGAATACCCCATACCTCCAAAATAATTTTTTATAAATGGTACTAATACAGATATTCCCACCCATCCATATACAACTGATGGAATTCCAACTAATATTTCCAATGAAGGCTTAATAAACTTATTACCTATTGTGCTGGATATTACATTCACAAATATGGCCAATGCAACAGCTACAGGAGCACTTAATATTACAGCTCCAATACTTACAAAGGTTGAACCTAAGATAAAAGCTAAAGCCCCAAAGGAAGAGGTATTATCCTGTCCTGGCTTCCAGTTATTGCTGAATAAAAAATCAAAAACACTATATCCATTTTTAGTAAAAGTCTTTATTCCTTTTGAACCTATAAAAATAATTATACTAACCGTGATTAATATAATGAGCATTCCGCAAAATACTGCAAACCATTTTCCCAGATACTCATTTTTAATCCTTTCCTTTAAACTTCTTTTTTCCATCTTAACGCATCCTTCAATTAGTTTTATAAAACATATGCTGCCTCTCATGATGATACCGCAGCATATAATCAACTATTATTTTTCTTTTATTTTAGTTCCATCTATAAATCCAAGGTTATCTAAGCTTTCTTTGTTATCTTCACTTGAAATAAATTCAATAAATTCCTTAGATGGGCTTGTTGCTTCACCTTTTGTATACATATGTCCATAAGACCAGAATGGGTATGAACCATTGATAATATTGTCTGCTGTAGCTTCAGTTTCATCAATTTTCATTAAAGATAGTGCTTCTTTTGCATCATCACTATTCATATATGCTAAACCTAAATAACTTATTGCCCCTTCATTTTCTTTCATCGCTATAACTACAGCACCATTTGAATCCTGCATTACTCCAAGTGAATCATTTTCAAGTGCAGCATCTCCATCTAATATTGTTTTTTCAAATGTTGCTCTTGTTCCTGAACCTGATTTTCTGTGTACTATAAATATTTCCTTATCTGGCCCTCCAACTTCACTCCAGTTTGTAACCTTTCCTGAAAATATATCTTTAATTTGTTGTTTTGTTAAATTTTCAACTCCAAGAGATTTATTAACTACTATACCAAATCCCTGAGCAACTACTTTATGATCTGAAAGTTCTTTTGCTTTAGCTTCATCTAATTTTTCTTCTGCAAAAACATCTGAGTTACCAATATCTACACTTCCTTCAGAAACCTGAGTAAGTCCTGTTCCTGACCCGCCTGCCTGAGCACTAATTTCTACATCTGGATATTTTTCATTAAATTTTTCTATTGATTGTTCCATTAATGGAAGCAATGCTGAAGAACCACTTATTGTAATTGACCCATTTAAGCTTTCCTCCTGTTTTGTTTCATTTCCTGCTGCATCACTGCTTTGTGAATCACTGCTTCCGCCACATCCTATCATGGCTCCTCCAATCATTGTTACTAATAATGCACTTACTATAAATTTTAAAGATTTCTTTTTCATCCTTTTCCCTCCATATAAATTGCGTTTAACATCACTTTAATAATTTATTTTTTATTTCCCTTTACAAATTTTATTATACATATGGTTTGTTAACTAATTATTATACACATGTTAAGACATGATGATTTTATGTTAAGAAATCTTAACATTCTTTCTTAAGCCAGGTTCAAATTCTGATTTGGAGAATAAAAAAACTGTCACAAATTAATGCAACAGTTTCTTATTTTTATAATTAGATATATGGAATTTTTACTTTAAACATAGTTCCAACGCCAAATTCACTTTCAACTTCAATTGTACCATTAAATATTTTTATAATATGCTTAACTATTGCTAAACCAAGTCCTGTTCCTCCTTTTTTTCTTGATTTATCAACTCTATAAAACCTTTCAAAAATTCTAGGTATGTCTTCTTTAGGTATTCCTATTCCATCATCGCTTATATCCACGCAATAATACTGATCTTCATTATAGCTATGTATTTTTACTTTTCCGCCAGTCTCTTTAGAATATTTAACTCCATTTTCTATTAAATTTAATGCAAGCTGATGGAACTTATCTTTATTTCCTAAAATATTTTCACTATTTTCATCACAATATTCTATATCAACATTTTTGTTCAATGCAATTTTTCTCACCATATTTATTACATCTTCAATAATAACTCCTGGTAAAAATTCATCTATCTCTGAAACAAGATTACTCTCAATACTAGATAACACAAGAATATCGTTTATAAGTCTTGTTAAACGCTCTGCTTCTTTATTAATAATATCTAAAAATTTCTCTCTTGTTTCATCATCCTTTACTATTTTTAAAGTTTCTGCAAAACCTTTAATGGAAGTTAATGGTGTTTTTAACTCGTGTGTAACATTAGCCACAAATTGTGTTCTCATAAGCTCAATTCTTTTGGCATCTGTTATATCCTGAAAAATAAGCACTTTTCCTATTTTTCCAACATCACTTAGTATATTAGATTTTTTTACTTTCAATTCTCTTTCAATAGGATGAAGAATTTTTATCTCCTCTTCATTCTTTTCATCCTGTTTTAAAAACTCAGCTATGTGATAATCATTAATGTAATCAAAAAGATTTTCACCTTTTATGTCTTTTTTAATTCCAAGAAGCATTTCTACGTATGGATTAATTGATATAACTGTATTATTCTCATCTACAGCAATTACACCACTTTCCATACTTCTTAATATATATTCAAGTTTCTGCTGCTTTTCTATAACCTCATCAATTTTCTTTTGAAGCTGAACAGCCATATTATTAAAGCTTCTGCTTAATGTCCCAAGTTCATCATTAGTATTTATATTTGCTCTTATCTTATAATCACCTGCTGCCATTTTCAATGTAACACTTTCTAATTCTTTTATAGGTTCAACAAGTATTCTCACAAGACGCAGAGAAAAGAATAGCGAAAAAACAACTACTGCTATAACTATGCAAAAATAATATTCAAAATTTTCTTTATCAAACATTTTTATAGTCTTTACTGGTACTGCTGTTCTAACTACCTTATTATCATCAATCTTTACAGCATAATACATAAGCTTAGTATTTAAAGTTGAACTGTATCTTATTCCATATCCTTCTCCATCTGCAAATGCCTCTTTAATTTCTTCTCTGCTATTATGATTTTCTCTGGCGTCAGTCATATTATCATATTGTATATTACCATTGTTATCAACAAGGGTAACTCTTACTTTTGAATCATTAATAGTATATTCATTTAAATTTCTGCTTATATTACTGTTTTCTATCTTTTCTGTTTCACACACAAGATAATTAATATTTTTTAGCATTTCTTTAGTTCTATCAATCTCTCGCATATTAATTAGTATTACAAATGATGTACTTAAGAGAAGTATTGCCAACAATACCACAATCATGACAGAAGTTAAAATTTTATTTTTCATACTTATTTATTAGGGTTAAATCTATACCCTACTCCTCTTATTGTTTCAATATATTTAGGATTTTTATCATCTTCTTCTATCTTCTTTCTTAAATATCTTATGTGTACATCTACAGTTCTTGTTTCACCAATATATTCATATCCCCATATTTTATCAAGCAGCATTTCTCTATTTAATATTTTTCCTTTATTCTTAATTAATATTTGAAGCAGTTCAAATTCTTTAAGACTTAATTCTATTTTATTATCTCCAATTAATACTTCATGACGTTCAAAATTTACTGTAAGGTTTCCAGACTGAAATATATTATTTTCCTCTTCTTCAAATCCTAATGACCTTCTAAGTACTGCCTTAACCCTTGCAAGCATTTCACGAACAGAAAATGGCTTTGTTATATAATCATCTGCACCAAGCTCAAGGCCTAATATTTTATCTAATTCTTCACTTTTAGCAGTAAGCATAATTATGGAAATATTTTTAGTTTCTCTATTTCTCTTTAACTCCTTGCAGACATCAAACCCATCCATTCCTGGAAGCATTAAATCTAATAAAATTAATCTTGGTTTATTTTTAATTGCAATATCAACAGCGTCAATACCATTATTGGCAGTAAATACTTCATATCCTGCACTTTCCAGATTAAACTTAATAAGTTCAATAATATACTCTTCGTCATCAACAACAAGAATCTTTTCTTTTTTCATTGCTATCCCTCCTGATTACTTTAAAAATACGAATGAAAACATTCTCCCATATGAACCTTCTGATTTTCTGTATGAATGAAGTTTTATTTTATTAGTACAATACGTACATAGACCCAATGAATATATATTTTCTTCCCTTACACCAGCTTTTTTTAAATCATCTTCAATACATATTTCCATACTTAAATTTCTTTTTTTAAATAATTTATTTTTATCTATATTATTTTTCTTTTCTATAAATTTTTCTTTTAATTCCTCTGATATCTCATAACAACACTGCCTTATATGTGCTCCAATATACGCTTTAATATCTTCTTTATTACAATTATATTCATTTTTCATCTTTTCTACTGCTTTATAAGTTATAGAGTCAAATGTGCCTCTCCATCCACTATGGATAGCACAAACCACTCCTTTCTCTTCATCAGTAAGTATTACAGGGACACAATCAGCAGAAAATGCACCTATTGCAATTTTTTTTACATCTGTAATAATTGCATCTCCTTCTGATTCTTTTACATTATTATTTAATTTATATTTGTATATTGTATCACTATGAATCTGCTTTAAATAAATTACATCATCTAATTTAAATTCGTCTTTCAAAGAATTTAAATCTTTTACTCCTGCTTCAGTTGCCCTGTTAAAGCTCCTTTCATGTTCTGCTGTAGTAAAAATAATATTTAATTTATCCTTCTCAATAATTAAATAATCCTTAACATGTTTTATTTTTTTTAAATCAATTTTTTTCATGAAATCCTCCGTATATTATATCTTTCATATTTATATTAACATTTTATTTACCTATAACTATATGATTTAACTTATATTTAACTTATGAACAAAACAAAAGGATACTGAAATTTACTTCAATACCCTAATTATTTATGACATAAGATTTTTAATTTCTTCTAAAAAAGTATTAATATCTTTAAACTGCCTATACACAGATGCAAATCTCACATATGATATTTCATCTATTTCTTTTAATTTTTCCATAACCATTTCTCCAATATCTTTTGATGGTATTTCTGTTACCATACTATTTGAAATGTTCTTTTCAATTTCACATGCTATTTCTTCCATCTGCTTTCTTGATATCTGCCTTTTCTGACACGCAATGATTAACCCATTAATTATTTTTTCCTTGTTAAAATTTTCTCGTGTTAAATCTTTTTTAACAACTAAAATAGGAAAATCTTCAATTTTTTCATAGGTTGTATATCTTTTATTACATTTTAAACATTCTCTTCTTCTTCGTATTGTTGTATTATCATCTGTTGAACGAGAATCAACAACTTTACTTTCTTCATATGAACAGAAAGGACATTTCATTAAAATCACCTCATCAATCTTTAGTAACAATATTTTATACATATATTATAACTACATTTTAAAAATCTGGCTACCTATTCTCTTCAGTATTACTAATATTATTTAGTTTAACTAATATTACATCTACACCAATTTTAACAATGTCACTCCACATAATTTCTTTTTCCTCTTCTTTACAAAACCATGCTTTATTCTCACCTGGAAGTATCAAAGAAATTATTCTGCTATTTTCTGTATCAATTTTTAAATCCTTTATAAAACCTATTTTTGCTCCATTTGTTATATCTATAACTTCCATATTTCTCATGCCATTTATAGAATGCATTTCAACCCCCATACTTTTCCTCCAAAATATTAATCATAATATTTTATTATAAAAATAGTGTCCTTATTCCAGGGCACTATTTCTTTAGTAATTATACATGCTTTCTCATATGCTTTAAAGCTGTTTTCTCAAGTCTTGAAACCTGAGCCTGAGATATTCCTATTTCTTCTGCTACCTCCATCTGTGTTCTCCCATTAAAGAATCTTAAATTTAAAATCAGCTTTTCTCTATCTGTAAGTTTTTTCATAGCTTCTTTTATGGATATGTTTTCAAGCCAGCTTTCATCAGTATTTTTAGTATCACTTATCTGATCCATAACGTAAATTGCATCACCACCATCATGGTATATAGGTTCAAATAATGATACAGGCTCCTGTATTGCGTCTAATGCAAAAACCACATCTTCACGCGGAATATCAAGTTCTTTTGCTATTTGTGATACTGTTGGTTCTTTGTTATTATCCTTAATGTATTTTTCTCTTGCTATTAATGCTTTATAAGCTATATCTCTCAATGAACGGCTTACTCGTATTGGGTTATTATCTCTTAAGTATC
>CAZLOP010000046.1:0-9077 GCA_964561205.1 uncultured Clostridium sp.
AAAAGCTCTTGTTCTTTCAATGAAAACGTCCTGTTCTTTTTTTTAAAGACCTTGTTCTTTTCGGAAAAGAACAGGATCTTTTAAGGGTTAGTAACGTGTATGCCGGAAGGTTGGTAACGTGCCACCCCACACGTTACTAATGTGTGGGGTGTAAGATTAGTAATGTTGCAGGTGGAAGATTGCATATCTTGCTAGTGATACAATCATAAACGTATGAAGTTCCAGTATATAAAAGATAAAGTTAGTGCTTATTTCACTAAGGGGAATGAGCGTAGTGTTGCGGTGAAGAAAAATATCGCCGTTTCATTAGTGTTGAAATGTATAAGTATTTTAGTTTCCTTGCAGGTCGTTCCATTGACCATCGGTTATGTTAATCCTACGAAGTATGGCATTTGGCTGACGTTGAGTTCCATTATTGCCTGGCTGTCTTATTTTGATTTGGGGTTTGCCCACGGATTTCGTAATCGTTTTGCTGAGGCAAAAGCAAAAGGGGATATGAAGTTGGCAAAAGAATATGTCAGTACTACATATGCAGTGCTCTTCTTGCTCTTTTCCGTAATTTTATTGATAACCTTGGTGGTGAATAATTATTTGGATTGGAGTCGTATTTTAAATATTGATCCTGTTTATAAGGATGAGCTGAGTCTGGTTTTCGGTTTGTTGGCATGCTTCTTTTGCCTGAACATTGTGGCAAGTGTCTTTACTACCATGCTGACGGCAGATCAAAAGCCTGCTTTAGCTTCGCTTATAAGTACAAGTGGTCAGGTACTGGCTTTTGCTTGTGTCTATGTATTGACTAAAACCACAAAGGGAAGTCTGAGTGCTTTGGCTGTTTCTTTTTCAGCTATACCGTGCCTGTTTCTTTTAATTGTTTCTATTATTGTGTATCAAACTAAAAAATACAAGATTGTAGCCCCTTCGTTGCGTGACGTTCGCTTTTCGTTGGTGCGGAGTGTTGTTGGTCTGGGTGGACAGTTTTTTGTTGTTATGTTTTCTATGCTTTTTATTTTTCAACTTACTAATATCATTTTGTCAAGAGTGCAAGGCCCAGAAGCAGTTACGCAATATAATATTGCTTATAAGTATTTTAATGTACTTAACATGGCTGCAAATATTATTTTGACTCCGTTTTGGTCAGCATTTACTGATGCTTATATTAAGAGAGATTATAATTGGATGCGTGGTACGCTAGAAAAACTGGAGAAATTATGGTTGTTATGTATTCCTATTTTAGTTTTAATGGTACTGAGTTCTGATCTCTTATATAAATTTTGGATTGGTGATTCTGTAGCTGTATCTTTTTCATTATCATTTTGTATGGCAATATATGTATTATGTCAGACGGGAGGAAATATGTATATGTTTCTTATTAATGGAACGAGCAAAATACGTTTGCAACTAATCATTTATTTGTCATTTGCTTTGGTTTCTATTCCGTTGATGAAGTATTGTTGTAAGTATTATGGTATAGAAGGTATACTGATAGTTCCTACTACGGTATTTATTTTGCAGGCCTTTATTGGAAGAGTGCAGATATTGAAGATGATAAATGGTACGGCTAAAGGAATTTGGCTGAAGTGAAATGAAAAACAATATGAATTATCCCCTAATTTCTGTCATAACTGTTTCTTATAATGCAGTTTTAACAATTGAACAAACCATTCTTTCCGTCATTAACCAAACTTATCTGAATATTGAGTATATCATCATTGACGGTGGAAGTACGGATGGAACGGTTAATGTAATAAAAAAGTATGCGGATAAAATCGCTTATTGGGTGAGTGAGTCGGATAAGGGAATTTATGATGCGATGAATAAAGGAATTGCTTATTCGCATGGAGAATATTGTAATTTTATCAATGCAGGTGATAAATTTTGTTCCTCATCTATATTGAAACAGGTCATGGACTTTAATCATGTGGCAGATATAATAGTTGGTCAGGATTTACATGTTAATGAACATAATAAAATAGTATCACGCAGTGTATTACCTCGAAGATATAATCTTCTGCATTTTTATATAACTACCATACCTCATCAAAGTTGCTTTATAAGGGCCTCTTTATTAAAAAAGTATTATTATGATACATCTTTAAAAATAGTATCAGACTGGAAATTCTATTTACAATCAATCGTTTTAGGTGGGCATAGTGTGGCTGCGTATAACAATGTTATTGTGATATGTAATCCCAGAGGAGCCAGCAGTGATAACAACCGGATAAAAGAAGAACGCGAAAAAGTGCTTAAAGATCTACTCCCAGCTTATATTGTCAATGATTATCAGTGTTTATCCTGTTTGGGAGAAGAATTTATTGAAAACGCTCTTTTTTTATTTAATAATCATTGGATAAGATTTTTAGTAAAAAAGGGGCTTGCAATAATGGTTAAAATAGTAAGAATATTTAAATAGTTTATTTATGAAAATAGTAGTGTTCAAAGGAGGACTGGGTAATCAACTCTTTCAGTATGCATTTTATAAATACCTTTCAAGAAAGGATGAAACCTTTTATTTCTACAATGATGCTTGGTATAATGTGAGCCATAATGGATTTGAATTAGATAAATATTTTAAAACTGATGATTTGAAAAAATGTAGTAGGTTTTGGATAATTCTGTTTAAAACCATTTTATCAAAATTATACCATTGGAAAATATATGTAGTAGGTTCTGTAGAGTATCAATATCCTAATCATTTGTTTCAAGCTGGATATTTTTTAGACAAAAAGTATTATGACGAAAATACTATTGATTTTAAACATCTTCTTTTGTCGGAAAAGAACCAATCATTGCTGAAGGATATTCAAAACTCAAATAGTGTTGGCGTGCATATAAGAAGAGGTGACTACATGACCAAACAAAATTTGGTTATATTTGGAAATATTTGTACGCAGAAATATTATCATGATGCCATAAGAATAATAACAGAGAAAGTAAATGATGCTGTCTTCTATGTTTTTTCTGATGATATTAGCTGGGTACAAACTCATTTGGATATACCCAATGCTGTTTATGTGAATTGGAATACAGGAGAATCCAGCATCTATGACATGTATTTGATGTCTTCCTGCAAATACAACATTATAGCCAATAGTACTTTTAGTTATTGGGCGGCACGATTAAATAAAAAAACTAATATGGTGATTTATCCCTCAAAGTGGTATAATACATTTACTCCTGATATTTTTCCTGAATCATGGTGTGGAATCTAAAAAATGGATAGATGATAATTACTCTGCTTATTTTTCTGCTCTTTATTATTTTTTTTATAAGATATAAAAAGAAGGCTGTTCTTTATATAATACCATTGTCTTTGTTTTTTACAATGCTTCCTGTTGTAAGAATAGGGGGTACGTATATTGGTCTTTGTGATGCGATAAATTTTGTTATATACGGGTATATTCTTGGTCGGAAAGATGCAAGGAAAGCTATATTCTGCAATCCATTGTTTTTACCTTTGTTTGGTAATTTTATATTGTTGTTATTAATTGCTTTGTATGGAACGGAACGGACTTCATTGTATGTGTTGTGGAAAACAATATCAAATGAAATACTTTTGCCACTTGCATTTATCTATTTTTTGCGAACAAAGAACGATATTAAATTAATTGTAAATCTTTATTTGAAAGTGTTTTGGGTGTTATGTATATATGGAATTATAGAGTTTCTATTAAATTATAATATAATTCTATATTGGCTGCAATCTCAGACTGATTTGTCTTTTTGGGTAGATCATACCAATGATATCCGATATGGATATGGGCGATATAATTCATTTTTTCATTTTCCCATAACATTTGGAGATGCGTGCGTTGTATTCTTTTATTTTCTTACCTTCTTCTATAGTAAATATGAAGGAGTATTTATATCAAGGAAATCTTATATTAAGACTTTGTGTTTGCTTCTTATCGGTGTTTTCCTTGCTAATTCACGTGCCACTATTCTTGCATTAGTATTTGGATTGTTGCAATTTGACTATATAAGAAAGCCTAAAACTCTATTAATCGCTTTTTCTATCTTTTTAATCATGGTCTTGCCGTTTTCTGATTATATATTAAATGTATATCATTCCATATTTGATTTTACGGGTAATTATGATGTTGGTGGAAGCTCTATGGATATGAGAATGAGACAATTAGATATTTCTCTTTTTCTGTTTTTACAAAACCCTATATTTGGTGGTGGCTTGAGTATGATTTATTATTTAATGACAGATATATCAATCCCGGAACTTGCAGGTGCGGAGTCTCAATTATTTTATTTGTTGATTGAACGTGGTTTGTTAGGTATATTGGGATATCTATGGCTGATAATTTCAATGTGCAAATTATTGCCTTCATATAGAAAGTTCAACATGGTTTTTGTTGGTATCTGGGTATTGGCTTCTTTCGTATCATTAACAGTGGGATTATATATAAATTTTCCGATTATATTTTTGCTCATTATATATAAGAGTCAGAAACTTAATTTATTAAAAAGATAATGTTCTCTATTATTATTCCTCTATATAACAAGGCTGATTATATTGCAGAAACACTGAAGTCAGTTCTGAATCAAACATATTGTGATTATGAAGTAATCGTGGTGAATGATTCATCGACAGATAATAGTTTGGAAGTGGCTTCTAGTTTTCAGGATGAACGAATTCATATTTATACAAAAGAAAACGAAGGTGTATCAGCAGCACGTAACTATGGTATTATGCATGCTAAATATGATTATATTGCTTTTCTGGATGCAGATGATATTTGGGAATCTGATTATTTGGAATGCCAAAAGAAGTTGATAGGAACCTATCCTGATGCTGGGATTTATTCTACTGCTTTCTACTCTTTGGAAAAGGGGAAACGGAAACTTCGTAATGTGTTGATTAACGAACACATACACTTCCTTGTTCATGATTATTTTAAAGAATCCGTAATGAATGGATTATCTATTTGCTGGACTAGCTCCTTGTGCTTAAAAAAAGAAGTGATAAAGGAGATACCAATGTTTCGAGTAGGTATTAAGCGTGGTGAGGATTTGGACCTTTGGCTTAGAATAGCGTTGAATTATGATGTAGCCTATTTGAACCTTCCGAAAGTCTTTTATAGAACAGGGTTATCTGATAGTCTTACATCAGATTATTCTAAAAATGGAGAATTTCCTTATTACGAGTGGTTTAACTTTACATCGGAAAGTTCTTATTATAGAAAGTATGTGATTTTAGTTGTGTATATACATGCAAAAAATGCATTTATACATCATGATTACGATACATGTTTGGCCGAGTTGTGGAGTGTTAAAACTATTGCTTGGAGATTCAAATGGGCAGAGCGATTATTATTACTAGTAATTTCATGGATAAAAAGTAAATAATGAATATCATTTATTTTGTTCCCAATATTACCATTGCAGGAGGTATATTCCGTATAGTGTCAGACAAGATGAATTATTTGGCGGAAAATATGGAAGGACGGCTTTTTTTGGCATATTATGGTAATGGACAGGAAAAACCTATATATCCTTTGCACCCGAACATTCAACTGTTACCTATTGATATAGAGTGGAAGGTAGGCTTTGGAAAGAAAATTAATAGAGTATGGAAAAATATAAGTATTATACGTCACATATTTAAAAAATATAAGATAGATATTGCTGTCAATGCCAATGCTCCTTTATTGATATGGATATTACCATTTATTTGTCGGCGGATAAAGAAGATCCATGAGTTTCATTTTTCTTATAAAGGACAACAGATATTAGATGAGGAAATTTTTAAATCGCGAGGAAAGAAATTTTTAGTTCAATATTTAAGAAAGTGTTGTTTGACAAAATTCGATAAGGTAATTGCATTAACAGAGTCTGACAAGAAAATGTGGAATTTACCGAATATATTTGTAATACCTAATTTTAGCAATATACAACTACATGAAAGAAATGGTATAAAAAGCAAAGTTGCTATATCAGCAGGTAGAGTAGAATCTGTAAAAGCTTATCATCGATTGATTGCAGCTTGGGTGATAGTTGCACAAAAGTGTCCGGACTGGCAATTGGAAATTTGGGGTGAAGGAAGTCTGCGAGAAAGTCTTCAACGACAAATTGATGCTTTGCATCTTTCATCAGTTGTTCATCTGAAAGGTGTTTCACCTAGTATAGGTGAAGTATATTCTCATTCTTCTTTTTTTGTCATGTCATCTTTGTATGAAGGTTTCCCGTTGGTATTGGTGGAGGCGATGAATTGTGGCTTGCCTTGTGTTAGTTTTGACATTACTGGAGCAAATAGTATCATAGACAATGGTAAGAATGGATTTTTAGTGCCGGATAATGATGTAAATGCCTTGGCGGAAGCTTGTATAAAATTGATAGAAAATAAAGTATTACTAGAAGATATGGGTAAGCAGGCTTATATGTCGGGAAAATGCTTTTCAAAACCAAAGGTAATGCAAAAATGGTTAGACCTGTTTAGGGAACTGATGAGAGAATAAACCGCATGATTGGAAAGAAATATAACTACATACAAATTAGTTTACTATTAATATGTTAGAAAAGAAAATTGCATTGTTGACTTCTGTTACATTTAATAATATTGGTAACGGATTTATAGATTTGGGTGCTGAAGCTGCTTTGATGAAAGCATTACCGCTTAATGCTGAATTATTTAAAGTTAGCTCAAATGCTAATTTTGCAGCTACAATGGGACAAATGTTCATGCTGAAAGAAAACCCAATAATAAATTGGTTATGGGTACATACCATGCAAAGGGCTGCTAAAAAGCTTCATGACCGTTCATACAAAACGGTAAAAACGCAAAATATCTTTAGTATGGCCAGTATGGTTAAATGTGATTATTTTATAATTCCGGGATGTGTATTAACTGTTCCATTTTTTACGATTTATGGAGATTTAATAAAGAGAAAAGCAGAACAAGGAAGTAAGATTATTTTTTTAGGTGCAAGCGGAAACTTCTATACAGAATATGAAGTCAAATTTGTTTCTGAATATTTAAGAAAATTGCAGCCTTACGCTATAATGACCCGTGATAGCCTTGCCTATTAAGTACTATGCAAATTTTACAAAAAATAGTTATAATGGAATAGATAATGTGTTCTTTGTGAATTTACTTAATTTACCCCAAATAGATACTGATTTAACACCGTATGTAGTATTGAATATTGAAGAACCTAAGCATTATAGGATAAAAGAAGAACTGAAAAATATTTTTAAAGAAAAGAATATTGTTTATTCTTATCATAAGCCTTTTCCTTATACAAAAGTTAGTAAGTTAGTAAAAAATGGAGTGATAGTATCTGATAATCCAATGGATTATTTACTCCTTTACCGGAATGCTTCAGAAGTTTATTCTGATAGAGTACATGCTTGTATCCCTACTTTGGCATTTGGAAATAAAGCAAGATTGTTTAGCAATAGTCCTAGGATAGCCTTGTTTGAAAATGCGAAAATTCCTGATGTAAGGGAAAGACTTGTCAGCATAGAAGGATTAAAAGAAATGCAGGACAAACAAATTGCATTTCTAGCTTCATTATTACAGTAATAAAGAGAATGGTAATATGAATATATTGTTTTTTTATCGTGTTTATCCTAATTATGGTGGTGTTGAGGTAGTGACAACTGTACTTGCCAATCGTTTTATAAAGGATGGACATGGTGTTATCATAGCTTCAATAGAACAACCGCATATTGAACTAGCTTGTCAATTACTACCAGATGTAAAGCTTGTCAAATTAGACTATCCTGTTTGTTCTATAAAAAATATGAGGAAGTTACATCGATTAATTATAAATGAAAAAATTGATATTATAATTAATCAGTGGGGACTTCCTTTTATGTCAACATTGCTGTGTAGAGTGGCTATAAAAAGAACATCATGTAAATTGATTTCGGTATTACATGGCGCTCCAAATACGTCTAAATTAATTATTAAGGCACGTGATAAATGTGAAACAGTTTATAACCCTTTTTTGAAATACATATATCATGCTATAATGTATCTAAAAGAAGAGTTGGTAAAAGCTAGCATTCGTTATAATTGTAGCCATTGTGAAAAATATGTTCTTCTTTCATCTCATTTTATCAAGCCGTTAAGTGATTATGCACATATAAAGAGAACTGAGAATATTATAGCAATAGGCAATCCTGTTACTATTCCTGTGTATTTTGAAGAATGGGAGTTAAAACAGAAGAAGAAGCAGCTGTTATATGTAGGAAGAATGGATTATGAAAATAAACGAGTAAATAGAATAGTGGAAGCTTGGAAAGTTCTTTATGAAAAATATGTTGATTGGGAACTTGTTTTGGTGGGAGAAGGCCCTTATAAAAGTACATTGGAAGAATATATTAGAAGATATGATATTCAACGTGTTTGTTTCAAAGGCTTTCAAGTATCTCCTCCCATACAACATTATAAGGAAGCTTCTATATTTTTATTGACTTCTGATTTAGAAGGGTTTGGATTAGTAGTTATTGAAAGTATGAGTTATGGAGTGGTCCCAGTTGTGTATGGAAGTTATGAAGCTATATATGACATCATAGACAATGGAAAGTCTGGCTTAATAACTCCGATACCTTATAATAGTCAAAAAACAATTGACTGCATCAGCTTGCTAATCGAGAATGAAAAATTAAGAAAAGAAATGGCAAAGGAAGCCATGTGTAAGGCGAAATGTTTTACAATTGATTCTGTTATTACAAGGTGGTATAATCTGTTTGAAGAAGTATTATAAACTTCCATAAAAATAAATTATCATTTAATTTATGCTCCCTCTATTGCTTAATAAAATCATACAAACAGATAAATTGCTGTTTTTACATTTGGTTACTCAGAAAAACAGAATTTACACCTTTCTCAACCCCGTATCTTATCTCATAGCTTTAGAAAACAAATCTTTATTTGAACAATTCGATGGTATTTTTGCCGATGGCTCTTTACTGGTTTCTGCCATAAGATTAGTATACGGAAAGCGAGTGACCAGACGTAGCTTTGATATGACCTCCCTTGCTCCCGAATTGTTGAATTATCTCATGGAAAGCCGTAAAACGCTCTATATCGTAGCCTCGGGTCAAGAACAAGTGGAGTGTTC
>CAZLOP010000047.1:0-4066 GCA_964561205.1 uncultured Clostridium sp.
CATTATTATTATTTGAATATATAGAAATTTTATGCACTTATAACTAAATTTTATAAGGTTCCAAAACTTGTTTTTGGGTTCTTTTGTGGGACTACAATTTTTTAACATATTTGAACTTTTTAAGTTGTTAAAACCTCTATTTATATAGTTTTTCATTAAGCAAACATTTTATAAATTCATATATGTTAAAAAACTCCCTCTGCTTAAATTAGCAGAGAGAGTTTTTTTATATTCTATCTGTATATGTTTTTATAGTTAAATTCTTCTTTAATTCTTCAATTTTAGCTTTGTATGCATCACTTTTCTTTTGATTTTCTATTTCGCTTTTAATTGAATCTTTAACATCCTCTAAAGGAGTAACTGTACTTTTACCTTTTTCAGCTACTAATATATGTGCTACATTCGCACCTTTATCTGTAACTCCAGTTACTTTAATTATATGATAACCAAACTGACTTTTTACTGGTTCAGAAATTTCACCTTCTTTTAAATTCTTAAAGCCATCCATGAATTCCTGAACATAATCAGTGCTGTCATAATTAATAAACCCTAAATCTCCACCATTATCCTTAGTTCCTGGATCTTCAGATTTTTCTTTAGCAACAGCTGCAAAATCGCTTCCTGCTTTTAATTCAGCTTCTATTGCATTAGCTTCAGTTAATGATTTATCAAAATCCACATCACCTTCAGTAGTATACTTTGACTCTTTATTTTCATCATAATATTTTTGAACATCATCATCTGTTACTGATACATTTTTAACTATGTTATTATATATAAGCTCGATTTTAGCTTGTTTCTTCTGATATTCTTCAAATTGTGTTTTATCATTAAAACCATATGTTTTTAAGAAATTAGTAAACTGTTCCTCATTAATATCATCGCCTTCATATGTCTCCATATTTTCTTTGTATTTATCTTCAATTTCTTTATCAGAAGGCATTAATTTCTGTTCTTCTGCTGTTTGTAATAAAACACTTTGTTCTACTAACTGATTTAAGCATTGTTCTTTATATTGAGTTAGCTGTTGTGCTATCTGCTCATTACTTGCATAATCTTCCCCATAATATTGCTGGAACATTACATCATATTGTTTAAAAGCTACATCAAAATCACCTTTAGTAATTTTTTCATTTCCAACTTTAGCAATTGTTGTTTTAGCTATAGCTTCAGGTGTTTTTTCTATCATTTTGCACCCCATAACTGATGTGGCTATTGTACATAATGCAATGGCTGCAATAATCCTTTTTATTTTTTTCAAATTATTCCCCTCACTTTTTCTGGTATTACTGTAGAAAACATAATATTAGTATATCAGTATTAGTTTTACAATTCAAATGTTAATCTATATATAATCATATTTGTCAAACTATTATTTAGTATACCACATATTTGTTACAATATTATGTCATCAAGTATTTCTTTTAAAATTTCAAGTTTGTTTTCTTTCTTTATGCAGTTAATTTTAACTGCAAAATATGGTTCATTACCAAATTTTAAAATAATATTATTTCTATATGACTGCATTATCCTTGAGAAAGTTTCTATATATTCTTCATCTCCTGCCACAAATTTAAATATTATTTCTTTTGAGGTTTCTTTAATTTCTTCAATAAATATTGTTTTTGCTTTGCTCTTTATATAAGCAATATCCATTAAATTTCTTACTGCTTCAGGAATATTTGAATATCTGTCTTCAAGTTCTTCTTCAATTTCTTTATAATCATCCATATTTTCAATTGATGCAATCTTTTTATAAATTTCTATCTTTTGAATTTCATCTTCAATATAATTAGGAAGAATAAATGCATCAACTTTAATGTCAACAGTTGTTTCAACAGGTTCTTTTGTAATCTCACCTTTTACTAATTTTATTGTATCTTCAAGCATTCTGCAGTATAAATCATACCCTATTGAAGCCATATGACCATGTTGGGATGACCCCATCATGTTTCCTGCACCTCTGATTTCTAAATCTCTCATTGCAATTTTAAAACCAGAACCAAGTTCAGTAAAGTCTCTTAATGCCTTAAGTCTTTTTTCTGCTACTTCAGTTAAAATTTTATCCTTAGTATAAAGGAGATATGCATATGCTATTCTATTTGAACGACCAACTCTTCCTCTTAATTGATAAAGCTGGGATAATCCCATTTTGTCAGAGTCATTTATTATGATAGTATTTACATTCTGTATATCCATTCCTGTTTCAATAATTGTAGTACATACTAAAACATTATGCTCACCTGACATAAAGTCCATCATTTCCCGTTCAAGTTCTCTTTCTGCCATTTGTCCATGAGCTATTCCAATACTTGCTTCAGGAACAAGTTTCTTTATATAATCAGCTATTCTTTCAATGTCTTCTACTCTGTTATAAACAAAATACACCTGACCATTTCTTCCAATTTCTCTTAATATTGCATCTCTTATAAGCTGATCATTTTGTTCCACAACATAAGTTTGTACTGGATATCTTTCCTCTGGAGGTGTTTCAATAACAGATATGTCACGTACCCCTGTTAATGACATATGAAGTGTTCTTGGAATAGGTGTAGCACTTAAAGTTAATACATCAACATTCTTCTTTAACTGCTTAATCTTTTCTTTTTGTTTTACACCAAAACGCTGCTCTTCGTCAATTATTAACAATCCTAAATCTTTAAATTGAATATCCTTTGATACAAGTCTATGTGTACCAATTAAAATATCAACATTTCCTTCTTTTAATCTTTGTAGTGTATGTTTTTGCTCCTTGGCAGTTCTAAATCTGCTTACCATATCAATTTTTATAGGAAAATCAGAAAATCTTTTTTTCATGTTTTTATAATGCTGTTCTGCAAGAATTGTTGTTGGTACTAAAAATGCAACCTGCTTACCATCCATAACTGATTTAAATGCTGCTCTTACTGCAACTTCTGTTTTTCCATAACCAACATCTCCGCATAAAAGTCTGTCCATAGGTTTGTCACATTCCATATCAGCTTTTATTTCTTCTAATGCCGTTAACTGATCTGGAGTTTCTTCATATGGAAATTCATCTTCAAACTGTTTCTGCCATTCTGTATCCTTTGAAAATCTATATCCTTTAACTGTAGAACGAACTGCATATAATTTGACTAAATCTTCTGCAATTTCATTAATTGATTTTCTTGCCTTTGCTTTAGCTTTCTGCCATTCACTACCACCTAATTTATTTATTTTAGGTGCTTTGCCTTCACTTCCTACATATTTTTGAATTAAATCAAGCTGATCTACTGGAACATATAATTTATCACCTTTATCATAAACTATATCCAAATAATCTCTTTTGTGTCCTGCTGCTTCAATCTGTTTAATTCCTTTATATATACCAATACCATGATTAGCATGAACCACATAATCTCCAGGCTTAAGTTCAGCAAAACTTTTTATTTTACCAATTCCCTTTTGTTTAGATTTCTTTCTTATCTTTAATTTTCTCTTTGCTTCTCCAAAAACATCTTTATCTGAAATAACACATAATTTAAGATCTGGATATTCAAAACCTTTTAGCTGATTTCCAAAAGTGATTACTATTTCTCCAAATTGAATTTCTTCTATTGTATCTTTATATGAACTTTCAATTTCACGTTCCCTAAGTGTTTTTACAAGACGTTCTCCTCTTGCTCTTGTTCCTGATAAAATTAAAATTTTATATCCTTGTTTCTTTTTATTTTGAATATCATCAATTAAAAAATCAAGCTGTCCCTGATAACTCATCATGGCTATCTGATTTATATTTATTGATTCATATGGTCTAAATAATTCATTTTTTTTGCCTAATGCTTCCAAACATATTAATTCACTTTCTACAAATAAATTAATAACTTGGTTTTTATCTAAAAGAAGCTTTCCTTGACCAGGAAAAATATCACCTCTTTCAGAAAAAGCTGTAAAATTTTCTTCAAACTCAAAATAAATAGAATCAATTTTTCCCTGACATCTTTGAATATCATCTATAATGAAATAGTAATCTTTAAAATAATCGAATAAGCTTTCTGTTTTTTCTAAAAAACTATCCTAAAGTATTATTAAACTATGTTAGTAT